>JAKDMR010000348.1 GCA_030452275.1 Candidatus Nitrosocosmicus sp.
TTTATGATCATATTTGATAGAAGTTTGACTCGCATTTTACTTAAAATTTTCGCAATATATTGCCTCAATTTCAGTTAGATTGAAATAATAAAGATTTATCATACTTCAATATATATCTGAACCAAATAATATATTCATTTTTTGCATCCCAAATGCATACTTTGAAAGATAATAACGTTTGAATGTAGATTGATCAGTCCTCAAAATGAGACTTAATTTTGCCTTCTCGCTCTTTATATGATCTAAAATGGTTGTGCTTGGAATAACTGTGCCAAAAATCCTTTTGATGACTGTGGATGAGGGATGTTTAAATCAAGTGAAGCAATTGTGAATGCTGTAGAATTCTTGTAAAGTTGCAGAATTATTTGATGTTGTCCATCATCAGGAAATATATAATCTACGTTGAACTTACCATCTGTAATGGTTTGTTCTGGAAATTTAAATAATCTACTATCATGATCTGTCATGGTCACATTTATTGTTAAACTACTGTTATTATCCGTAACCAAATTACCCGTATCTAAATTCCGAACTTCAAATTGAAGTTTTGTCCATTCATCAATAATTGGAATTTTTGGCTCAAGTTCTATGGCTATATTTAGATTATCTCTTTGACTTATCCATGTCTTATTATTGGCAATTGTATTTGATGCAGTAGTATTGTTATCATTATCCATCTGAGCAAAAACAACAGGATATCTCTCTCCGCTAACTGGTATTATGTGTGTTGGTAATAATAATAGTGACAGTATAAATATTAAAGAGGAGCCTGAAAGACCCATTATGATTATTAGTGTCGCTAATAGGTTGAGATTTTGATTCATATTTTAATAAAATCGTGAATGTTTAAAAGTATGGATAGTATTAAATTCTGCGAGATGACAGTTGTTGGTATTTCATCATCTGAAACTACTTTTCTATAATACATTATATTAACTCATATTCATTTCCATGGTCATATTCATGTTCATATCTCCACTCATGGGTACTGTTCCATTAGCAGATGGGATTAGAGAAAAGGTCATTAGTCCATTTATCTTATTATTGTTGTTAGTTGAATTATTTACATATGCTTCAGCTATTTGCTGCACAATTGGTTTGGTCATCATAAAATGGACCACGTCCTTCGTCTTATTATTTCCGTCAACCATAATAACATCAGTAACATCTTTTCCATTAGCATATCCCAAGTAGCCTCCTGATCCTGAAAGGGGACTCGGAACTGGAACTTCAATTTCCTGGTGAACAAACACATTATTTTTAGGATCATTCAGTCTCTCAAGATCATAATTAAAAGGCATTGTAAAGTTGATGGATTTGGCTCTGTTATCATAAGTAATATTCCCTATTTCATCATAATAAGAAAGAACTTTGATGGGTAGTTGTTCACCATTCACAGTCAAGTTCGCATTCTTTGCTGCTCCTATACTTAACCAACTATCAAATACAGGTTGTTGATCATCTGGAAGAATAGTGCGCGAAAAGTCCACAGTAACTATTCTAACTATAAAGTGATATAGACCTCCTTCCAAGAAAATTGGACCAGCAGCAGCAACAGGAGATCCTTCCCTGCTTGTATAGGCATTCATAATAGGATCCAGTTGACCATATACAGAAATATCGTTTTGATTTCGTGGCTGCATCTGTATTGTAAGATTTCCATTTGGATTAAAAAACCAGTTAGAAAGCAGAGTTTCGCCATCTTTTTCAATTGTTATAAAATATGTAACTTCTTTAAAATTTTTATCGGTTGAAGAATCAAATAATTTGAATTGAACAGTAGGTTTTTGGGATTGTTCTTGAATAGTTTCTGTAGTTACAACAGGGGGATTCAATCTTATCAATAGATCTGCTGTACGATCACCAAAAGAAGCAGATAATTCTTCCATAAAAAGTCCATCACCATATACACTTTTTGAGATAAATAATTGACCGTTAATCACAAAAGTAAATAATATCAAAAACAATACTGAAATCGAGAAAAATTTAATCATTATCATCTAAAATGAAATTTTATTCTATAAAAAACTTGTTATACAATCATAGAAGAAACGTTCGATTAAGAAACATCGACATATTGGTAAGTTAATTTTGTACTGCTTGCATATTTAAGTAATCACCAATGTTAAAGAAAATTCATCAACTTCCCCTTCTAAAATAATCTATCAAATTAGAACTATGTACCAGCAAATTATATCTTCTTTTTCTTGTATAATATTATTATAGCAACTAGAAACAGTGGCAGTATTATTAGAATCGCATACACGGCATATACCAAAGTTAATGGAGAAATTAATCTGAATGAGTCATCAGATACATTTTGCATATTTGTTGAATTTCCATATGGATTTTGATATACTGTTGTACCGAATGGTATGAAAGAACTTTTGTTTTCGGCACTTTCAACTTTTATGATGGTTTTCCCAGCTGAAGAAAAAGTGTATGATTGGACTGACGAACCTACCTGAGTAATCCCATTTGTTCTATAAATTTCAGTTCCATTCTGTATTATTACAAAATTATATGGCCATAAATGCATTCTTGAATTTTCTGGAAATTCGTAAAAATCCATAATAAAAGAGATTGGTTCGTTTGTTGCAATAGAAGTAGGATTCCATGACAAACCAATTTCAACACGTTCATCGTCGGTAAAATTATACAAAGGAAAATCATCGATTTTGTTACCAAATTCATCAACTGCAAAAGAAGGTATGGTTGTTCCTGCAGGATTTACTACTTGTACAATACCTTCCATCCATGGATGAATAGTACAAAAGTAGTTGTAGGTTCCTGAATTATTAAACTTGATAGATACAGAATCATCTGTTGAAAACAACCCACTATCAAATATACCACTAGGTTGTCCTGGCGAATTAGTAAGCAAACTATTTATCCCACCTCCTACACCACTTGTTACGGTGTGTGGTTCCGTATCGTTATTAATCCAAGTTACTGTATCATTTATAGTAATCATAGTTTGACTAGGTTGATACCATTGCCGTGGAGATAGATTTGTTATATCTACCTCTGGATTTGCAGCTCCATTGGGTATATTAACTATAGTTTCATTGGATTCTTGTTCTTGTGCGTAAGTATGATTTACTATATCAAGTTGGTTATAGATACAAGAAATACTAAATAATATTAATAAAATATAAAAAATTTTAAAAATAGTCAATTTATATTGTTGTATACATCATTACTT
>JAKDMR010000027.1 GCA_030452275.1 Candidatus Nitrosocosmicus sp.
TAAGGCAAAATATTAACTTATTTATTTAGATAATTTCCGATATATTTATATGTAAGGAAAGATATAAATACATGTGGAATTAGTTTATAAGTTTTATGGTGATAACTATTGGTAAAAGATATTTCTATGTTTGGTGACCGGTGTCCACGATGTGGCAAGGGTCCAATGGTTACAGATAATTCAACTGGGGAAATGTTTTGCGGCAATTGCGGTTTTGTAGTTACAGAAAGGATAGAGGAAACCGGACCAGAATGGAGAGCATTTTCCAAAGAAGAACACGAGGATAGAAGCAGAGCAGGTGTACCCACCTCTTTGGCTATGCATGATATGGGCTTAGCTACGATTATTGGACCAGTGGATAAGGATGCATCTGGTAAACCACTTTCTGCATCTATGAAAAGCACCATTGAAAGATTAAGAACATGGGATAGCAGGAGTCAAGTACATGAACCTGTTGACAGGAATTTTAGGCAAGCGTTCAGTGAATTAGACAGATTAAAAGATAAATTAGCAGTGGGTGATGCAGTGATTGAAAAAGCTGCTTATGTCTATAGAAAGGCTTTAGAAAAGGGTTTGGTGAGAGGGAGATCCATATCAGCACTAGTTGCAGCTGCCCTCTATGCTGCATGTAGGGATACAGAAACACCTAGAACCTTAAAAGATGTTGCCAATGCCAGTAATATAAAAAAGAAGGACGTTGCAAGGTGCTATAGATTACTGATAAGAGAATTGGATCTTAAAATGCCAGTGGTTGATCCGGTAAAATGTGTTGCAAGGATCGCAAGCAAGGCCGGCCTTACTGAAAAAACCAAGAGAAAAGCTTTAGAAATCCTAAAGAAGGCAGAAGAAGGCAAGATATCCGCGGGCAAGGATCCAATGGGATTAGCAGCTGCAGCACTGTATGTAGCTTGTGTAATGAATGGTGAAAATAAAACTCAAAAAGATGTGGCAGAAGCGGCCGGTGTTACTGAGGTCACTATTCGAAATAGGTATAAAGGGCTCAAAACTCACTTGAAATTGTGAAAAAATTCACATTTCTAATTTTTTCAAATATTTTTTAATTAATTGCTCGAAAAGTCTACATAAAAATATGACTCCCATCGCTATGAAAACCACTGATATTATAGCCAAGAAAATATTGTCGGATTCAGTGTTCCATGGACTTTGAAACAAAAAGTATCCAAAAATACTGTACGCAAAAAATACAAAATTAGAAATCCAGTGGAATGTTATAGCTGAAGAAAGACTGTACCTGTAATACAGCCAAGCTATTATAACGCCCCCCAACCCAGCTTGGGTTATTTTTCCAATTTCATAGCCACCTCCGAATAAAACATGAGATAACCCAAAAGCGAGTGAATTCAATGCAATAATTATTGCTATTGCTATAGTAGTGTATTTTCCTTTTTTATATGAGATATTCTTATATGGATGATAAAGTGTTGAAAGGAATAAACCTTTACCAAATGGAATGAATAATAGGAATAAAGGTATCCCTAAAAGGAGAACTCTAAAGAATATTTCTTCATTAAGAGGGGCTGCGGACAAATAAAAAAATGACAATAACGGGTTAGCCGTTAATGGATTCCCTAACTTTACACCAAGTAACTGTTGTATGATATCAATCAAGATTGAGAGTACAAAATAGCCTGAAAACCAAGAAATAGTTATAGTAAGATAATTATCACGCTGGATTTTGATCCTCGCAAGCCCGAACATTTGGAATGGCTTTTTCACTGACGATAAGTGAAGGACTGAAAGAGGTTTTAGAAAACAAAACAGGTAGCATGCTAAGTAAACAGTCCAAAAAAACATAAAGGAAATTCCCAGGTTGAAACTTATTGAACTAAGTCCAAAAATGCCAAATATCAAAAAATCAAGAGGAACATCGCTAAACCAATGAACCTCTTCACCAATGTTAGTAAAAAAAACTAAAAAGACTCCTATAAGAAAAGAAAAAGCCGTTACCAGAATAACGATAACGAGTAGTATATTTTCAATGTATATTAAAACTTTATTCAGAGATGATTTATTTAACAAAAGTCTTTTCTTAAATTTATAAATCTACATTACTTCTATAGAAGCTTCGTTAAAACCCTTTATTACTAAATAATTTTTGACAATATCTCTATGATCACCTTGCAAAAGGATAAAACCGTCTTTTGCTGTACCACCGCATGCCAACCTGCTTTTCAGCTCCTTAACAATTGTGTGAATGTCATTAATTTTTGGATCCAATCCCTCAATCATTGTAGTTGTTTTAGAAAATCGTCTGGTTTCCAATCTTACGACAATTCGAGTATCTTCTTTATCTAACTCTCCGCATGCACATAAATCGTCAGGAAGGCCACATTTTTTGCATATTACAGCCATCTATTATTGGTTCATATACCAATTTCCTCTTATTAAGCCTTCCTTAGCCATTAATTTCTTCGACTGTTAATGATCATAACTTGGACAACCGTCTTGAAATAGTAGAGGATTTAACATGTATCACAATATTTCGAAGTTAATATTAGAATTTCGTGAATACCTCAATCTCTCAGAAAGTGTAAAAAGATCAATTTTGACAAGAAATTTTCTTATTTGATTTCCAAAAATTATTGTAAACTTATCAGCAATTCTGAAAACCTGAGATTCAGCTGGTATCTAATTTGAGAGAATTGGTACAAATATGATTGTGGAAGAATTATATAAAAAAGGACACAAATGGTGATATGTCTCCTGCTATATCCTCACTCAAATTTCCCTTTGATCTAAAGCCAGATCAAGTGACGGCAGTAGAATCATGGATTAAGAACGACTACCGAGGATCCATCATTTATTCAACCGGTACTGGTAAGACGGAAATAGCATTCGAGGCTGCAAGAAGAGCATGTTTAGAAGCCATGAGGAAAGCGCAAGTCAACAAAGAATTATCAAATCCTTTTAACATTTTATTTCTCGTTCCTCGGATTGTCCTTATCGAACAAAATGTTAACAGGCTCTTAAGATATAATATTTCAAGAGAATATGTAGGCACTTATTATGGGGAGAGAAAAGATCAAAAAGAAATTACTATTTCTACCTATCAAAGCGCAATAAATAATTATACTTTGATTGAAAAGGCAAAATTAGTCATTCTCGATGAAGTTCATTTATTAAGTAACACAGCCTTTTCTTTCAAGAAACTATTCAAAATAATTACGGCTGATCCGAAAAGAAAGATTTTAGGTCTAACCGCTACCATTAATGAGTTAGACCCAAAGTACAAGGAAATTATTGAAATAATTCCACCTGTAAGGAAATACCTTATCAAAGAAGCAGTAGATGACGGCAGGTTAGCAAAACCCGAAATCGTTTCTATCGAAGTAAGTCTTACAAGCGAAGAAAAAGATATGTACAAAAAAACCAGTGAATCCATTAGAAATATTTCTTACAAACTAAATGCTTATGATCCAGGCGTAATATCAAAGGTACTTTACCAAGGCGGAATGCGGTCAAAGTACGCAAAGGAATGGTTTAACCAGGTAAGGTTAAGAAAAGATTTACTTAATTCATCTAAACATAAATTAGAAAAAGCAGTTTCCATAATTGAAAAACATAATAATGAAAAGATAATGGTTTTCAGTGAGACTATAGATTCGATCATAACGTTAAAGGAAACCCTTGAGAAGAAAAATATTAGATCTGAGATCATTCATTCAAAAATAAAGACCAAGGATCGAAAAAAGATCCTTGAAAAATGGGGAGAAGATTTTTATCCACTCTTATCCGTCCACACGTTGGAAATAGGTTTTGATATTCCTCAGGTCAGGATAGCCATAATTCTGTCTAACTCCTCCAACATTAATCAGATTGCCCAAAGAATAGGTAGAGTTATCAGGAAAACTGAAGAAAAGGACAGCGCGTGGATATATTTGATTTATGCAAAAGAGACTAGAGATAACAATATCCTGAGAATGGTAGACAAAGCGGTTGGAAAGAAAAGCAGTAAAATTATAAGAAAGGGAACAAAACAAACTAGAATCACGGATGAATTTTAAATTGAGTTAACGGGAAGAAAACAAAAGTTATATTTTGATACTAGCTTACCGCTGATTATGACAATAAAAAATATAACTGTTTTAGGTTCAGGTATTATGGGTCACGGAATTGCTCAAGTATCGGCAATGGCAGGTTACAAAGTAGTATTACGTGACATTGAACAAAAATTCCTGGATAAGGCAATGGAGAAGATTAAATGGTCTCTACAAAAGCTTGCAGAAAAAAATAAGATTTCCAAAGAGGAAGTTGATATTTTTTATAATAATATTACCCCTCTGGTCGACCTTCAGATAGCGATACAGAGTGCTGATCTAATAATTGAGGCGGTTCCTGAAGATTTTAATCTAAAGAAAAAAGTATATCAAGAGTTAAACAGTTTGGCAGAAAAGAACATTATTTTTGCATCAAATACTAGTACGTTACCCATAACAGAATTAAGTAGCCTAACCGACCGTCCGGATAAATTCATTGGTGTTCATTTTTTTAATCCCCCTCAATTGATGAAACTGGTTGAAGTGATTCCTGGTACTAAAACAGATTCCAAAGTAACACAAGAAATGACAAATTATATCGATAAAATCAACAAACGCCCAGTAGTTTGTAACAAAGATGTATCGGGATTTATTGTCAATAGAGTCTTCATACCATTGGTACATGAGGCACTTTTTTCAATGGATAGAGATAATGCCTCTAAGGAGGTAATTGATTCTGCAGTTAAGTTCAAATTGGAATTTCCAATGGGAATTTTTGAACTTGCCGATTATACCGGTCTTGATGTTATTTACAAAGCCTCTTATGAAATGAATTTAAGGGACAAATCAGTCCTTTTACCACATCCAAAAATTAAAGAGTTGTACGATAACCAAAACTTGGGTCAAAAATCTGGGAGAGGCTTCTATGAATATAAGGGTGACAATTATGAAAGGATTGGTCTCACTGCGGAAAAGGCATCAAAATATGATCCATACTCGATTTTAGGGGTCGCAGCTAATAATGCCTCATGGTTAATTGATAATCAGGTCTGCACTGTGGAGGATTTGAACGTTGCATTGAAGTTAGGTATGGGACTTAAGATGGATATTTTTGATGTATTTAAAAAAATTGGGCCCAGTAACGTCATAAATAAATTACTAGAATTGGAATCAAAATACGGATCCTTTTATCACCCGAATCAATATTTGTATTCCATAAAATAGTGATTTCACCTCGCTAATGATCTATTCATATTGCTGCATCATTTACAGTTGCTTTGATTAAATGCAACATATTCTCTCATTAGTGTATGTAATTTTTTTTAAGTATGTATTCTACTGCGTCTATCGGAGACTTTGTTTTCTCAATCATGACTCTATTGCGTTCATCTAAGTATTTTCCCCCATAGATATCAGAAGTCCCACCACTATCAGAAATTGAAATCATTGGTTTTTTTGCCATATAACCTACGCAAAGCTCAATTAATGTTCCCACACCACCTCCTACTGAAATAAGACCATCAGAAGAATAAGCCACAATAAAATCCCTGGACAGTCCAATGCCAGTACATATTACTGCATCACAGTATTTGTTGGCACTTGAATAATCTTCTTGTGGAACTATCCCAATTGTGAAACCATCATTATCTTTAGCGCCTTTACAAGAGTGTTCCATTACTCCTCCTAAACCCCCACAAACCAAAATAGCATTTTTTCTTGCAATAAGACTGCCTACTTCGTAGGCCAATTCAAGCGTTTTTGATTTAATCGGAAAAGAGCCGCTATTGTATCCTATAACCCCTATTTGCACTCGTTTCAAACTAATTAAGATAATTGATTGTCATTTAAATATAATTTACATTCCGATTCGCTGTTTTAAATTTTTTTAATACAGAAATGCTTTTATTTCCATTGTACGAATTTTTAAATGTGAGTAAGAAGGCGAAGAAGAATGCACCTTTACCTGCATCAAGTGCAGGTCTATTAAGGTTTTTTGAAGATGAAACTAAAGGGATTAAGGTAAAGCCGGAAATTATATTAGGAATTGCAGGTGCTTTAATTGCCATTTCAATAGCAATAAAAATTTTGATTCCAGTCTAAATTTTTTTGACTATTAATGAGTAATTTTGAGTCCGATAGTGTTTCCAGCCTTCATAAAAGGTGGCTTTTTACAAACATAAATCCTTCTTCAGAAAAATTTTCTTTTCTAATTTCAATACTAAGCTTAATCACAAATGTCGCGCTAATTAATTTTGTCATTACCCCACACTCCCTTGCTGATTTTCTAATTAGCCTTCCAATTATTGCATCTGTTTTTTCAGCCACACTTGTTTTCGACTACCTTTCATTGCGCGGTACACCTTTAAACAGATTCTCCAAAGTCTTACACGTATCTGCTTTTGCAAACCTGCTTTGGACTCTGACCGTAATTGGTGGATATATTTCAGAATTCATTATTAATACCAATACCTTGAACATAAATTTCGTCTTGCAAGGTATGTTTATGGCCATAGGTCTAAGAATAGGTATTTTCGTCTCAGTATTTGGTGCGTCGTTAAAGCGGACCATTCCGATTTCATTCATTCAACCATTGATCATTTTCATTTTATTTTCCTTTTTCTACTTTAACCATTTATTTTATACAAACATCGCAGTATACATCTTCGGGTCTGTGATTCTATTCATGGGGGTATTATGGACGATAATAATTGACAGAATTGGTAGACCTAATTTTACTAGTGCTTTTAAGATATTGCAGGCTTTTATTATCGCCTGGACTGAGAACAAGTCTGATGAAATGGAAAAGATTGCAGAAGCAAAAGCAAGTCCCAAAATGGTTAACACCCTAATCGTAAAATTAAAGCCTGAGAATCAAAAAGAAATTTCTATCGTATTACCAGAACTCCATCCGGGCCCATTTAATCCAATAGGGGGGAGCAATTTGCCATATGATATTTTTAAATTTTATTCAAATTGTGCGATGGTCATGCACAGTATCTCCGATCACTCTTTAAACATACCTTCTAAAAAAGAGGTTGAAAAATATTTAATGTCATTAGATCAGCACAACCATTTAGAGTCTGGTGACAAATGTTCAATTCCTCTGACAGTCCGCAACAAGGATTGCAATTGCAGTGGATTTGCCCTGGGGAAAAATGTAATAATCTTGTTTTCAAAATCTCCGTCTGGGATGGAGGACATACCTCCTGATGTCAAAACCGAACTTGAAATATATGCCAGACAAATAGGTTTTGAACAAATATTGATTATCGATGCTCATAATTCACTCGGGGAAAAAATCGAACAAGATAATATTGAAGTATTGATAAAAATAGGTAAGGAATGCTTGATTAAGTTAAGAGAATCAGAACAATTTTCCTTCAAGATAGGATATGCGAATAGTTATCAAATAGATGAACAGGTCAACAAGGATTTATTGAAACAACCAGACTTAGGACATGGCCAATTTGGACTATTGATTATATCGATCAACAAAATAAATTATTCACTATGTTGGATCGATTCTAATAACATGAAAAATGGATTTAGGGAAAAAATTGTGGACTCACTTGAAGCAGAAAATTTAAAGGTTATTGAAATATGTACTTCTGACACTCATTCTACATCAGGAAAGAGAAATACCAAAGGTTATTACACATTAGGCGATGTGACTCCAGAATCCAAAATATTGGACGTATTCAAATCTTTGACTACAAGAGCAAAAAGTTCTCTTGACAAATCCACCTTTGATGTTTTTAAAATAGAAAGCCAGGTAATGGTCATGGGAAACGACCAATTCGATGATTATTCAAACGCCCTAGAGAAATCATTTTTGGTAACTAAGATTTTTCTGGCAATCACTTTTGTTGTATATATCCTAATGTTACTCTTTACCTGATTGTGTACTAGTGTTTGAAGCGCAATGGATGAGGAGAGATTTGAACCCTCGACCACCTGTGTGTGAGACAGGTATCCTAACCAGACTAGACCACCCATCCAGCAATGAATGCTC
This sequence comes from Candidatus Nitrosocosmicus sp., assembly GCA_030452275.1. GTDB lineage: Archaea > Thermoproteota > Nitrososphaeria > Nitrososphaerales > Nitrososphaeraceae > Nitrosocosmicus. The sequence continues at coordinate 8,011 of JAKDMR010000027.1, forward strand.
TTTTAGAGATAAAATATGAAGATTAATTAACTTTTGGCTACCTAGCCTTCGTTATAAACAAAGGATAGGGATGGGTTTTCTTTGAATTATCAAGTCCCCTCGCCATATTCACTGAGATACTTATTTTGTAACTCAGATAATTTATCAATGTTAATTCCCATTGCTTCTAACTTGAGGCCAGCAATAAGTAGGTCTTGATCTCTATCAATCTCGTAAATTTTATTTTCAAATTTACCCTTATTATTAACGAGGTTAAGCACTGATAAGAACTGGTTAGCAAAACTCATGTCCATAACTTCGGATGGATGACCTTCTGCAGCTACTAGGTTTACTAATCTACCTTCCCCAATTACATTTATTCGGGCATCATTTTTCAAAATAAATTGTTCAACATTTTCATTCACATGTTTTGAACTCTTAGCCAAACCTTTGATTTCTTCAATTGAAATCTCTACGTTAAAGTGCCCTGCGTTTGCAAGTATCGCACCATTTTTCATTTTCGCTATATGAGAACCAACTATAACATCCTTGCACCCTGTCGATGTAATAAATAAATCGCCAATCGACGAAGCTTCCTCCATTGGAGCAACTACGAACCCATCCATTTTTGCTTTGAGGGCATTAATGGGATCAATTTCAGTTACAATCACCGAAGCGCCTAATCCTCTGGCTCTACTTGCTATACCCTTTCCTACATGTCCGTATCCGGCGACGACTACGGATTTACCAGCAATTAATACATTAGTAGCCCGAATAATACCATCTAAAGCAGATTGGCCCGTACCATAGACGTTATCAAAGTCATGCTTGGTCTCAGCATCATTAACAGCCACAATAGGATAACTAAGTTTTGATGTTTTTTCGAGAGCCTTTAATCTTAATACTCCTGTAGTAGTTTCCTCTGTCCCCCCAATGATATTCTTTCCGAATTTTTCAAATGCTTTATGAAATTCGATTGTGAGGTCAGCTCCGTCATCAATTGTAATATCAGGATTAAACTTCAGGACTGAGTATATGTCTTCATAATATTCACTATTTGATACTCCCCTGCTGGCGAATACTGACAATTCTTCATCTCTTACGAGTGAAGCCGCAATATCGTCATTAGTGCTTAATGGATTACACCCTGACCAAGCAATTTTGGCTCCAGCTGCTGCAAGTGTTTTAGTTAAAACGGCTGTTTCCTTGGTTACGTGCAAACAACCACCAACCACAAGATCCTTTAGCGGTTTTGATTCTTTATATTTATTCTTTAAAGACAGTAATACGGGCATATTTGCTTCGGCCCACTCAATTTTTTTTTTTCCTTTATCTGCCAAGGAAATATCCTTAATTCTATATTCCATAGGTAAAAAAATATAGAGTCCTTATATTACTTTAACACAATAGTTGAGGCTCAAAAAATCATTTTTTGAGAATGAAACACCCAAGGTAGCGAGGTCCCTGATTGGAAAGGTACTAGTCAAGTATACAAATTTTATGGGCAACTACTTCAAGACTAGCGGAATAATTACAGAAACGGAAGCATATGGATATGCTGATGACCCCGCGAGCCATGCATTTAAAAGATTGACTCTTAGAAATGCATCAATGTTTGGAGAAGTTGGTCGACTCTATATTTACTTTATTTACGGGAATCATCATTGTCTCAATATCGTAGCGAGGAATTCTAATCAATTGGCAGGAGCTGTCCTTATTCGGTCAATAGAGCCTATTGAAGGAATTAGCCTAATGAAGTTGTTTAGGAAAACAGAAAATATATACAGCTTGACCACGGGACCTGGAAGATTAACACAGGCATTTAGGATTACCATCAAACACAACTATCTTGATGTAACCGATCACACAATAAATAATTACCTTTATCTTGAGGAAAATGAGAGTGAATCCAGATTTCACAAATTCAAGGTGACTCAAACTGTCAGAATTGGCATCTCAACTGGAATTGAAAAAGAATGGAGATTTATTATGCTAAGGCGAGATCTTCATTGTTTGCAATATCAACCAAGCAAGTTTTTGTCTAAAAAAAGCTAAATTATAATTACCAAACGGATTAAATCCATAGACTACATTCAATATATAGATACTTGGAAATTATTCTAAATGCCTCTTAAAGATTTCTTAGTACCTGAAGAACAGGTGAAATTTGTTTGTCGAAGGGACATTGAATATGCCAATAAAAAATATGACTTGTTCATTACAAATAAGAGGATTCTATTATACAGGGAAAGCGGACTCATATCCAAATCAGAGGATGTTATTTGCGAAAAAATTGAGAGATTGCAGGGATTAGAATACAAAGAAAAAGGTGGATTAGTTGATCTGGCTAAGATATCCATTAATGGTGGCATTAAGATAGACATCAAAGGGCCTTCGAAAGAAGTAAAAAATATGTTCAAGATTCTTGAATGTCTAATCAATTCAAATAACTAAATTCAAGATGAATTAAGACAGGACCGCACTTACCATAGTCCTCAATTCATCTAATTTATCGTTGGTGTCATCGTTGGTGTCATCGTTGGTGTCATCGTTGGTGTTGTCCTCTATTACATCTGAATTTACGCTCAGCAGTTTGCCTAGATTAGCTTGAATTAGGTCAGAAAGGTTTCGATCTTTGATTTTTTCCTCGGAAAGTTCATGACTCGACTGTTCTGTTTCAGCATCTTCATCTAATAGGGTGGGTGTAGTACTTACTTTCTTTAACGGATTTGCAAGAGAAGTGGAAGTAGATTCAGTTTTCTCTGTTTCAGCATCTTCATCTAATAGGGTGGGTGTAGTACTTACTTTCTTTAACGGACTTGCAAGAGAAGTGGAAGTAGATTCTGAACTGACACTAGTATCATTCTTGCAACAAATGCTTTTAGATGGTGTGATAATTTTTTTCTCATCTGCGTTTATTTTCGTTAACGGACTTGCAAGAGAAGTGGAAGTAGATTCTGAACTGACACTAGTATCATTCTTGCAACAAATGCTTTTAGATGGTGTGATAATTTTTTTCTCATCTGCGTTTATTTTCGTTAACGGACTTGCAAGAGAAGTGGAAGTAGATTCTGAACTGACACTAGTATCATTCTTGCAACAAATGCTTTTAGATGGTGTGATAATGTGTGGCCTATCAATTGCCCCAAAAGAAACTGAGCTATATAATCCAGCCAAGAAAAGTGTTGGAATAATTAGAAAAAGAACGATATAACTTTTAAGATAATGCATTATTATGAAAAACAATCTATAAGATATAGGAGTTTATAATAATTGCATAACAAAATGATTTGGTTATGTTATAAAATAAAATTATAGAGTGATTTTGTAACAGTAAAAGAAGAACAATATCAGTAATCCCAAATCGCAAATCAGATTAAAAAGTCATATACAATGAACAAATTTTCACTTAAAAGTCATCCAAACAAAAAAAGCAATTGGGATTAGTCGATAGGAACGGTAAGAATACAACACCAAAACCACCCAAATAAAGGTCCAAGATTACTAGTTGAATCCTTCAGGCTAGCTGTCAGATGAATTACCCTAGGATTTCCCGATGGTTTATCATTTGTTTTAATTTAAGGAAAAATAGTAGTCATAACGTATCCTATCGTATACCTGATATTTCTAATAGGAAGGATAATAACGAGTAGATTATCATGGAGAAAATTGAAAATACTTCTTAAAAGTAAGATCTTACCTTGGGACTGATTGCTGATGCAATGACAATTCTCCGGGTTGGATTCAGATACTAATCCTTCTTTTTTTTCTGAGACTTTGAGGAAATTTTGTAGTTGAGACATTTGGGTAAAATTGCTTTTTTTCAGTTTCCGCGTCATTTCCTTTGATTTTGATATTTAACACTGAATAGTTACAAAGCGTCGACCAAAAATAGTAATTATTATGATTGAAAAGATTCTGAAAAACAGTACAAAAGGTGTTTTATCGTCTGATCCAATAAAAAATATAAAAAGATAAGTTACGAAAAGGTTTTTTTACTCATCCAAAACTGCAATTTTTCCATATCTTCCAATGTTTAGACTATTCTCTCCTCTAAAAGCTTGAGTATACCCATTCTCTATTGATATTTTGTCACCTTCTTTGACAATCTTTATTTGATCATCCCATAATGATAGCTTTATGCTGCCGGTATCATCGGATATCATAGCATCAGCTACAAGCGCCGATCCGCCTGCACGCAAATTTACTGTCCTAGGTTCACTTATTTTTTCGATCTTACCTTCAATCGTAACATGTCTCATATCATTCGTTAGTTCATTTATCTTCATTGTCATCGTTTCATTATGTTTAGTTCTAATTAATATAAAATTTTATCATTCATATTTTCCCCTATCTTACCAGCATTAGGGAATTTGGTAAACTTCAAAGATCAAAAGATTATATACAGAGTTTTATTCATTAGTTTTACAAAGGAGGAGTCGCGTAGCCTGGTCAAACGCGCAGGACTCAAGATTAAACTAAGAAATCCCGTCCTTTAGGGGTTCGTGGGTTCGAATCCCACCTCCTCCATCGCATTTTTAGTTTGTTCCTTTGCATAAATATTTAGACGAATATGTAAGTTGAACATTAGATCTCTTGCGTAATTAGCAGTGCTTAATCGTATCCTTTAATTATCGTCCATTATGTAACGAATAGATATTCATTATTCTGTAGTTTACCAATCCTGATACTATGCTTGATATTCTGTCATACTTTCTGAGCCTGTTTCTAAACACATCATTTATTATCCTGTACTTTTTTATCCTGCAGATTGTATGTTCCACCACCACCACCACTATCCTTCTTTTAGAATGACTTCTGTTGTACTCTTTTTCTGTTCTACAGTTAAATCGCAGCCTTTCTCCTTTTTGATAGGTAAGGATGACCTCTGCTTCTGGTAATCATCTTCTACTCCAAAGAATCCAAGATCAAACATGTGTAGTACATCCTTGGGAATAGCAGGACGATTGTTTTTGTAGATGT
>JAKDMR010000349.1 GCA_030452275.1 Candidatus Nitrosocosmicus sp.
GAACGATAAATTGTTTAATCCCAGCTAAATAGTTTGAGTTAGGCGACAAAGCAATAATATGGAGCTTTCCGCGGGATCAAGGATGAAGCGCTCTATTTGAACCCGCTCATTGATATGTAATTAAGTTCAAATCCCGAAAACAATAGATGAGAACTCACCATCCCTAACTATAATTAAGAGACTACTGGACTATCCTGTTCTTTTGACCGTCCTTGATAGATTCGAGAGTCGGAGTACATTACACCACTTCAATTACACCATTTCCACCAGATTTTCTTCCCACATTATTTTCAGAATTCTCCTGGAATTAGATATTTATATTGTTACTGGAATTAGGTGTCTCTTAAGATGGAGAATCTATTGCAGATTCCTTCCCTATTACGTAGATGGTGTCCGAACCCGAGTTTGCCAAATATATGTTACCGTTGTTACTGCTGTGAGCAAAAGGAGATATAAATGACAGATAGTTGTCTTTTTGTTTTTAAATTGTCAAATTGGATTCAAAAGATAAAATTCAGGTGGGAGAAGAACTGATTTTTAGCACCCATATTGCATTCTGCCCCGCTTAAAGGCTTTGTCTGGCCAACCTCTCCGGCTTAGAGGATGTATTTCTTTGATTGGAAGTTATCTTGTTAATCAGGTCACAGTATATTTATCTCTGATTCAAACTTTTCACAAATTTCATTCAAATTTGTAATAAATGGATTAGTAGTAGGAAATAATTGTCTAACCTCATTAGGAATTTGAGAATATGGTTTTACCAACGGCTTTACACCTGGCAGCTTATAGTAGTCGTTCAAGAGAAAAGGATTGAAATTGAACATAGATTTCGATGTTCCAAAGCCTAAACCATTTTGATGAGCAGTTAATATTAAATCAGTCTTCTTAACCATTCCTTGTTCTACCAAGTGTCTAATACTGGATTCTAGATTTCTAGAATCAGGGATAACAGAAATGTTTTTTGTAAGTATATCAAAGTCAACAATTAGACGTTTTCCTTTTACTGGTTGAGATTTTTTAAGGTCGTTAATTATTCCACTCGCTCTGAGGATGAATATATCCCCTGGTGTGTTTTTGATTGGTTGCATTTGCCTAACCAGTAACCGCGACTTTAATTCTATATCTCCTAACAATGAAATTCTATCAAGCGGTGTGCTAAAACGAGGGTTATGAGTCCTCAAATGGTCGTCTCCGCTCCCATGGAAAGAAGAATGTAATCCAGTCTGTCCAAAAAATTTAGGATAGAAATATGTGCTGTTATCCTTTGGATTATATCCAATTTTTGCAAAATTAACATATGATGATGGTTCATCTACTTTTGGGACAGAAATATGAAATTCCTTCAAACCATATATTATGGTCAAGCCACGATAAAAAGGCTTCCGGACCTTCAAAATCCCAATTGTACAATCCGTTTTGCGAATCATTTCATTTAACTATTTGAATTTGTGCCATGATACTTAGTTACCATGGGCTAAGGATTAGGTTGAGCTTTATAAGCAAACTGAGCGCATAAATGCAACTCACTTCACCGATTTGAATGATACTCATAATGAGAACTATAAACCAGAATTCTAGAAGAGGTGCATTTCAAATTGGAATTGTTTCCCCAATGGGTGATCTACTTACGTCCCCACCATCCATGGATATCACAATTCCAGCCAATGCACCGGACCCAGCGGATACGTTAGTTTTTTTTGGAATTTCAAATCTACATCAGACACTCCTGCAGGAACATACAAGGTCTTAGCCATATAAAGGGTCAAACTATTTCCACTACATTCCAATCTCCCGATTGTTTTAATAATTAAGTTGATTAATACTATAAAAATCCAATTTCTTGTGTGTAAAGGTCGGAACAACTATGAAACAATAGTAGTAGAATGAGGTATACTATTCTTTGTTAGAAACACTTATATTGTATGTTACTTTTTTACAATATTAATCATCTATCAATTAGATTTCGTCATGCTATCTTTTTTGTTATTTGATTTAGGGCGTCTTCAATTTGATATGAATACCAATTAGTTTTACATCTGGTGCTGTAAACTATTCCGCACTTAACCTTTGTTCTCATTCAACACCATCCAACTCTACAAATGATTTTCATGAAAGTTATGCGTCGCAATAAATATTTAATAGATTATGACTACTACGATGAACATAATGGTTGGAAAAGGAAAGAAAAGAGCATATAAAAAGCAAATCTCTTCTTTCCAAATTTTTACTTTATTATTTCTATACTATCAAGAATCAAAAGAATCTGAAAAAAGGAACATTAGAAGAAGTCTGACAATTGGGAGAAACTTCTATCCGGGATCACCCAATCCAAAATTTCATATTTCTTTGCGTGAATTGGCAATACTTATTCCCAGTAGTACAGTCTTGGAGGATATTATGAACATAAATCAAATGTACAATGAATTAAAAATATTGGAGGTGAATGATTTAATAGTATCTCAGTGAGATAGAGACTTTGATAAAGATAATTATGTGTTTTCTTTAACTACATCCGGTATTATTTGGGTAAAGCATTACTTGGGCTTACTTCCGAAACTAACTGAAACAGAAGACTATATAGAAAATGTGGAAAACTCTGAATCCACTAATGAAGTAAAAGTTTGGTTTAAGGGACTAAAAGATAATATTAAAGGAAAAGCCCAAGATGAAATAGCAGAAATAATTGTGACTGGTGTAAAGACTCATGGATTAAGTCTCATGACCTCCATAATTAATCTTGCAAATTAAAGTCATAAAGATGAATACAAATAAATAGATTAATTGGCACTCTCTCAACAGTTATAAAAAATTACTTTATTACTAACCATCTTCTATTTGCATCACACCTATTATCTATTTACTAAATTAGTCTCATCTTCAATTATATGCACATGCTCTTCAAAATATCTAACTATACTTTTAACCGTATGATTTAGTAATCTCTGATTCGAATTCAATAAAGCCGATCCTGTTTCCTTTGGCAATTCTAGCAAACCATTAGAATAGCCAACAGTAACGCCTTTTTCATCAAGAAATTCTATTCTTAAATGATCTCAAAAACAAATTATCTTATTAATCCCCACCTTATGAAGACCAGAATTAATCTTTAGAAAGAATGATTTATTGTCAATATTTATCTCTATTATGCCGTTAATTCTTGCACCTTCAGATATAGTCTGGTTATATGTATTAGTGGT
>JAKDMR010000350.1 GCA_030452275.1 Candidatus Nitrosocosmicus sp.
TTATTGTAGATTGAAAATCATTTACTAATGTATGAACTTATGTTAATCAGTATACGCGACACTTTTTACCGTGTTGCTCCATAATCATGGCATGTTCTGAAGATCAAATTGTCTTCTATTTGAGAAAGTCCACTGGTCAACGTGATTCCATCTTTGGTAGGATTGTATAATACGTCTTCTGTAATGGAAACAAAAACTGAAATTTAACTTTAGTACCGATGAATTAAAAATTACTAGAGTTTGTTTGACTCAAAGGAAAAACTAATGGACTCAATTTTTTTGTAATTTTTAATTTCTCTCATAGCTTTGTTAAAGATTTGTGGAGTTTGTTGTAGTAGTGGTAGATGTGTTTACGTTTGAATTGGCTGCTACATCTTTAACATTTGCTGCTAGTTGTCTTGAATCTTGTTCAAACGTTCTTGTTGTGTTTACTCCCGTGTTTGATATGTGTCTTGAAATATCTTTTGCTTGTTGTAGTGCTGGTTTCCATGCATCAAGGGTTGAGAAAATAACGTCGTTTGAAAGTCTAATGGTTGATACTGTGTTGTCTGTAACTTTACTGACAAATGTTGAATAAGATTTAACTGCCGCATTAAGCAAACCGGAGGCTTCTATGGGATTTAGAGTCTTTGGTTTTGGTCCGATATGGTCATTATTTGTTAAACTAATTCAGCGAAAGATCCTGAGCCACCAGACAGTACGGATGCTTGTACATAGACTTCATAACCTATATTAAAATCCATCGATGCATTTTCTCCTGATTCTTTGATTATCCCTGAAAAATTTGTCCCGAGTGTAGCTGGGAATTGGAGTGGAACCATTTGTTGAAAATATCCTTCACGTATTTTCCAGTCAACGGGGTTAACTCCCGATGCCTTAACTTCAACAAGAACCTTACCGGTAGATACTTTTGGTATAGGGACGTTATCGTTTATTCCGATGACGTCGCTTCCTCCATAGTTATTTATTTGAATGGATTTCATTAACTTTTATTATAATTCAATTCATTTATGGTTGTTGCGAGTAAGATTTTCAGTCATTCTTCGTATTTAATATCTGATTAGTATTAGTGAAAAAATGAAAGCGGACAAGATGAATAAATGAAGGGCAAAATTACTGTTAGGATAATAATCAGGTTCCAAAGATATTTCAAGAGAACTTATATCAAATAGAATATCAGTATATTCAGTGAAATTAATTCAATCTTTGCCTGGTATGACAAATAAGGTCACTGAGGAAGAAGTCGATAATTTTCTTGAAAGTAAACTTAACTTACAATTGGCTACAATCGACGAAGATGGATATCCGTCTATTCAACCACTCTGGTTTTTATATGATAAAGAATCAGGCAAAATTTATATCTCAACTCAAAAAACTACGAGAAAGGCTCGTAATTTATCCAAAAATTCTGACAAGATTTACTTCTCTATTGATGATGAGAACTTACCATACAAGGGTGTAAAAGGAAGAGGTGTAGCAAGAATATCCGAAAATTTAGATTGGAATCGACCGATTATAGAGAAAATAATTGTTAAGTATTTAGAAACTATGGATAATCCTCTCGCCCATATGCTTCTGGAAAATGCTAAAAAAGGTATACAGGTTGTTATTGAAATTACGCCCAAGTTTTTCTCTGCATGGGATTTTGGAAAGTCGATGTAGTAATTGATTGTGTCTTGTAAAGACAATATTAAGTAATAAGTTTATTAGAAATACAAAAATACGAATTGTAATTCATTCAAAAACTGCTATTGATAGCATACAAGCGAACGGGGATTAGGCGGAATTAAGTTCCGTATAATATAAGGGTTCGGTGGTATGTAAAACAAATTTGACCTGATATTGATACCCAAATGATATAAAAATTATAAGGCAATTGGAAATTGATAAGTTTCCATATAGGTTCATTTGTATAGACTTATCCCTCATTCTGCATTCTTCATAGAAATTATGCAGCTTATGGAGGTATATTTATTATAATGGCTATATTTTGAGGTTATTTTTTTGAAGGAATTGTTCCTGATATGTATGACATATTTGGAACGATAATTGCGATGATAGGAGTATTTATCATATTTTACTATCCGCGTAAAGAGAACGAAAAAGTTGGAATCGATTCCTCTATCTGATTACAACATTATAGGTAACCATAAAATCGTAAAAAATGTATTGTCACACTTTAAAACAGGACGATAATTCACTTCGCATTTGGTAAAAAATTTGCGGAAATATAGGTTTTAGGTTAAAAAGCAGTACTGATCCAATACCTAATGCTTGAGAATATATTCAGATCAACTAGTCACGCGCATAAAGAAACTTATAAAAAAATTAAATTATATTAAAATGGTCAAAAAAAAAGTATGTTTATGTTTATTTATTCCCCGATGTCATTATCTTTTTTAGTTCTTCATAAAACTCCTTGCTTGGAGATGAAGTGGATAATGATGTTTGCCATTGTTTTTCAATTGTTTTAACCGCTAATTCGGCCGCTTTGTCTATATTATTTCCCCAATCTCTTTCAATTATTTTCTTTATCTTCTCTACATGAACTTCTTTTAAAGCTTCAAAAAATGCGCTTTCCAGTAATTTTTTTGCACTTTCAATTGGATCGGTGTTGCAACATGAACAACTGGCATTACTGCCATGTGTTGTTTCACATCCACAACTATCGCATTCATGCATATCTGAATATTTGTTATGACTGTGGTAGGAAGACCCTCTTCCTTCTCTTCCATAATGAACTTCGCAATTTGAATCACATTGATTATGTCCTGTCATCATTAAATCACTTTGTAATAGTTACTATAAAAAAGTAAGTATATAAATTGGTAAGTGATAAAATTGTAAGTAGATGAAAGATTGGTAAGTTGACAGAAGAAATAAATCCTAAAACATTATCTATTCGTCTAAAAGAAATGGAAATAGATGGAATCATAAAACGACAAATATACCATGAGATTCCTGTTAGAATAGAATACCCCTTAACTCAGAAAGGTAAAGAATTACGACCGATATTGGGGCAAATGGCTTTGTTTTCTCTAAAATATTGTTGTGATCAAATATTTGATAATCCTGATCCTGTCAAGATTAGCAAGATAACTGCTAGATCATTTGGAAAATATGGTGTATAAGTATACTTTTAATGAATTTATTCTCTTATCAAATTGAATGATTGTACAAAATCAAAAAAA
>JAKDMR010000351.1 GCA_030452275.1 Candidatus Nitrosocosmicus sp.
ACTAAGATAATATCATATACATATACTAAATCATCCTTTTAATTTATAAAAAAAATCTGTCTTATTTATGTATAATAGATATATTGTTAAGTTAATACTAGCATTCTAAAGTGCTCATTATAAAGTATGATTGTTTTATTTTTTCGTGCACATAGCAAATAAAATCAGTCCCATTTTAATGGTGTTTTTATTGATATCGTTTTCAACTATATATGGTTCAAAATTTACTCCTTCGTACGGTCAAATCAGTTTGGTTCCTGATAATTCTTTGATCGCCCAAACTACTGACTGTATTACGAGCATGATGACTAGTGCGCTTATTGGTATAAATTCTGATTGTACTGACAACTTGAATAAAATAAATTCAACCTATCCAGACAAAGCTCCTGATAATACTACTTCTGTATCTTCCTCCTCTAGTAACAATCCATACAATTTAAGTAAAAATAATCCATTCTATCATGAATTTCAGAGCAAAAATACTGTTGACGGTGACGTCAGTACTCCCACTTTTACTTCTGATTCATCAAATACAGTTGATGGAAATTATATGGATACTTTCCAGTCTCCACCTCAAGACAACCCTTCAACCTTCCTCAAGTCTCCACCTCAAGACAACCCTTCAACCTTCTCGGCGTTACAACAACAAAACATGAATCAACCAGTATCTCAAGACAACCCTTCAACCTTCTCGGCGTTACAACAACAAAACATGAATCCACCAGTATCTAACCCTTATTCATTCCAGTCCTTCCATACATCAATCAACAAAAATATCCATACTAATCCAACTAATAGCGAATTAGGTGAGTCTCTAGATGGCAAAAACAAACATTCAAAGGAAATCGCTGCATGTTTTGATAGAGCATTTAGCATTGATAACTATCTATCTGACTCAGAAATCATTGAATGTGCCAAAGATCGAGATAGTTTTAAATAATTTAACTTAATTTTTTTTTGAAAAAACTTGATTATAATTATTATCAAGAATCACTATTTATTCATGTAATCAATCTGTTGCTATAATAACAATGTTTTCGCCTTTGATGAATATTTCTCCCATTTGTTGAACTTTATCTCCCTCTAAAACTTCAGTTGCATTTTCCAGTGTTATATTCATGTATTGATCAAAACTTTTTAGCTTTCCCTTGATAGTTCTCTTTCCTTTTAGTTTTAGAAGTATGTCTTTATTTACACTTCCTTGTAAGATATTCGATTGATTATTCGGTGATGACAATAAAGTTGAATAACTTTTTTTTGTTATTTAGGTTTAACTTAACTATTTAATTCTGAATCGGATTAAACCCATGACCAAGGCTCAATGTTGCGCATTAAACATTGTTTTCTTATTATTTTCTTTGAGCGCTCAATAGATTCTGCTTCGCTTATATTACCTTTTTTTAAATACTGCAAAAAAATTTCTTCATAGAGTTTTTTAGCTCTCTCCTCTGTGAATTCTTTGTAGTCATTCATCTTCTTTATTTTCTTTGCCTTTATCGGTTCTACTTCCTCATGTGACTCTTCATCAATCTTATTAGTTCCCTTCAAATCCCTGTATTCTTCTTTGCAATCATTACAATTCCAGTCAAAAAAAAATTCATGTATGTTGCATTTTGTCACATCATAGAAAAAAATACATTATTATTTAACTTTTTCATACTTCTAATACTTGGAAATTATTTGTAGACTGGTTCTAATGCTGCCGCCATAGTAGCTCAGCCTGGCAGAGCGAAGGTTTCGTAAACCTTAGGCCGTGGGTTCAAATCCCACTTATGGCTTTCAAATTAATATGTTGACCTGCTATGTTACCACTAATCTGACTTGATCCATTTTTCTGTTCCCTTGAAATTTCTTGGTAATATTTTTAATCTCTCTTGCATCGCCATAAAGTACAAAAATTTCAAGGCATCTGTCTTTGTCTATCTTATTGTGAATATGGGTATTAATTATTTTATCAAATCCATGTCGAATTTCACTAATTTCTTGGTCAGATTTTTCATCATGTATTACTAGAAGAACTGAATGTAGAACTCCTGACAATTCGTCTATTCTTTTCTCTTCTAAAAGTAGGTTTCTAACACTAGCTCTTACGATTTCTGATCTGCCTGAAAAACCCAAAAACTTTTGCAATTTATCTAGTTCTTGGATTATGTTTTCATTCAGTGAAATGCTTATGATTGGCAATGTTTTTTATTATGATCTTTTCATAATATTTGTTTTTTCCATTTACGAATAATTTCCAATGGATAAATCAGTATTATCCTACTTTGGTGGCTCTATTTCTCTTATGCTCAAATCTTTGAAGTTCAAAACTACGTTATCTGCGCGAAAAGTAACAATAGGTCCTGAATTCAAAACCATATGATCTTTGGATCTACCACAATTTGCACTGTAGAATACTTTGTCTGAACTACTTGCATACCAGCCTCCGTTATCCGTAATTTCAAAAACTTTGACCCAATGATTAGAATTTGAGTTATCTAAATATGATTCCATTTTTACCGCGGAATCATTATTTGTATTGTAGATCACAGTTTTCCAACCAATCCATCTATTCATCAATGGGTCGGTTATTTTAGGGACTGATTTTTCTTTAGTATATCCTCCAGTAAACCATATTTCTTTTTTCCATGCTGCAGAACCATCCGGATAAATGCCCCCGTGGAGGGATAGGCCATGACAAGGAAAGTCTTCATTATGTTGATCAGTTCTTGCTACCCAATCAATATCTGTAATAACACTTTTACGCGGGTTGATTATCGAGTCTATTTTCACATATCCAGTAATTTCAACATTTTTCCATTCTTCTGTCCCATTTAATGTGTCTACATTAATTCGAATTTTGTTATCTCTTATTTTCCAGGATCCATCATCCTGTTTGGTTAATTTAGGATTAAAAGTAAAAGTTACATTTGGATCATTTTTGGGATTAGACATGTTAACATACCATTCCCTGCCATCGGATTTGGTAGGATATATTTTTTCAATACCGAATTGATCATTTGCATTTATGGTGGTATTTTCCTGTTGAGCAAAGACTGTGATATTGTCAAAAATAAGTAAACAAGTAAAAAACAAAAGTGATGAAGCAAAAAGAAAGACAAATGTATATTTCGTACCAAAATTCATTTCTTTAAAAACATACTGGTTATACAAGTACATAATAATATCGGGTAATAGCTGATAAAA
>JAKDMR010000352.1 GCA_030452275.1 Candidatus Nitrosocosmicus sp.
TACATTTATTCATCCCCACTAACTCAGAACCCCACGTATCAAGAAAATCATATGAAAAAAGTATCTCACCACGTCTAACTAATGAGCGGTTATAAGAAGGCCAGTCAATCATGGAAATGGATAGTCGAATCTAAGCTAAATAGATTGCTTTAAGCGACAAAGCAGAAAATTCCAAAAATTTATTGTAAAATCAATAAATCTTATAACATGAAACAACAAGGTATATTTTGATCCTTTATTTTTTGATATATTTGTGAAAAGATTTTCCTATTTCTTTGACACCAATTCGGTAGAAACGGAGGGCAAATAAATGAAGGCAGCAGTTTTTCGCGAGCATGATAAAGACCCAGAAAAGGTTGTAAAAATAGAGGACATTGACGTTCCAAAATTAAAACCTGATGAAGTCTTGATTAAGGTCGAAGCAGCTTCATATAATTATAATGACCTGTGGGCCGTCTGGGGGAAACCAATTAAAGTTCCAATGCCCCATATTTCGGGAACAGATATTTCTGGTACAGTGGTGGACTTTGGTGAACAAGTCACCTCTCTTGCGAAGGGAGACAGAGTGGTATCTCATGGAAACCTAAGTTGCAGGATTTGTAGTATGTGTACATCAGGTAGAGAATATGATTGTGAAAAAAGACTAGTTTGGGGTTTTCAAACTGGTCCTCTATGGGGAGGATATTGTCAATATGCTCATTTACCAGAAGTCAATGTAGCAAAAATAAATGATAATATATCGTTTGAAGACGCAGCAGCGATCTCGATGGTAGGAATGACTTCCTGGCACATGCTAGTGGATAGAGCCAGAATAAAACCGGGGCAGACAGTTTTGATAATGGGCGGAACAAGCGGCGTAGGAATGGTAGGTATTCAAATTGCAAAATTATACGATTGCACTGTCATTGCCACTGCAGGCAATCAACAGAAAATGGATAAATGTTTAGAACTTGGCGCTGATTTTGTTGTGAACCACAGACAAGATGACTGGTATAAGAAAGTAAGGGACATGACTCAAAAAAAGGGAGTCGACATCGTATTTGAACATATAGGTAAAATCGTGTTTCCACAGGAGGTATCCCTGTTAAAAATGGGCGGGACATTGGTATCTACCGGGGCTACCACAGGATATGATTCTACAATAGATCTGAGGTATCTATTCTTTAGAGGAATAAACATAGTGGGAGCAACGCAAGGTACTAAAGCAGAGCTCGAGGAGATTTTGTTTTGGACTTCAAAGAAGAAAATTAAACCATTGATAAACGCAGTGCTACCTTTTAATGAAATGGTAAAAGGACATTTGATGATGGCAAAAGGAGATCAAATTGGTAAGACTATCACAACGCCACAAAAACTTTAGATTTAGATTTAGATGAAGGTATCAATCTGTGAGGAAAAACGTAGAGAAATCAAAAAAAATATGGTGAGCGGGGTGAGTTAACGGGACAAGCGTATAACCACTCCACCCCTTGTGTTATTTACTATCGATCCTATGATAACATCAAGCATGTCCATAATACTGACCGTGAATTCCAAATGGGATATGATGTGGTACTAATGCTCTTCCAATTTCTTTAAATGATTTTGAATCTAGAATGAGTAAAAAGGATTGACCACTTTTTGAATCAAGAACGACAGATAAAACAACCCCATCATCCTCCCCTCCGGCACCATGTCGAAGGACAAAAATTGGTTCTCCGGGTTGACAATTCTGTTCAGTCCAACTAACAGAGTCCCCAGTCTCCACATCTATTTTGACCAATCGATTGGTAAAATTGGTATCTGAGGACATACCTACAGCGCATAAAAAGTTATAATTCTTCGTGTTAAGCTGATAATTTATCCTTGGTAACTCCAATCCCTTGTGCACAATCTTGTATCCCACAGAACCATTGTCTAGACCTATCGTAAAACGACGATATTGACTAATAGGAATATTCATAGGCTCATCTCCTCTTAATACATCAAGATAGAAAGAATTTATGATGCTGCTATCTTTATACGTTATCATATCGATGACTACCTTATTATCTACTTCAAATGCGTTTGTATGATGAAATGCAAAGGTTCACAGGAGTAGATCCCAACTACCTTCCAATCCCTTCTATCTATTAATGTAAATTTTGTTCCCTATTCTGGTCTCCATCTAAAATTTTCAATGAATGATCTGCCCTATAAAAGCAAATCAAGGGAATTAACTACAAGTGGAAATTCTACAAGAATTATATAATGTTTTGTTAAACCGAAACTATGCATGTATGAAGGTGCTTTGACTTCAATAGATGTTATCAAATCACGAGTCTTTCCAGCTTTGATGCGATATACATTATACTTCCTATTACGAGAAAAATGAGTAAGATAATTGAATGATTCATTAGTATTTTGATCATAATGGGGATGGGCAGTAGTAAGGTTCCCTAATAGTTTATCATCATATCTCAATACCCCAACGTATCAAGGGTTTTAGGTCGTACTCTATTGGGATCGGAGTTTCTGTCATAGCGATAAATTTATTATCAATTTTTGTTGTGTTGACGTTTGTATTATCGGTAGTATCAAATGAGAACACTGAAAAAACCCTGCTAAATATTGAACGGCATGGGTCAGTTGTAAATTCACGAAATGATATTTTTCCCTTTTCTTTTGCCTTGACAAAAGCATTACTCTCAGTGAATTTGTTAGTGTATGATACTTTTCCATCTTTGAAGGAAAACTTGTGAAGCATGGCCAATCCATCAAACCAATGCTTTAGAGATTGCTTACGCAAGTCAAATTTGGCAGGTCCATTTCTAATAAGAGATCCTGACAGCCGTTCAGGGATTTTCCCATGAACAGGTAGATCATCAAGTCTAACTTCCTTCTCTAAATTGGTAAATCCTAATGGTGACATGTTCTTTACAGTAGTCATTTCTAATCCCAAACCTCTTCATTTATTGTCAATATATGTGACCTCACTTCCAGTGGGTTTAGAAACCAGATGAAATTCTTCCCATGATTTGTTGTAGACAAATATTTGCTGTAATTTTTTTTTACGTTCTTTTCCATATCCAAGTGTTGGAATTTATACTAGATTAGATCTTTTCAACGGCATCGTTTAATATCAATGAATGCATTGATAAATTCGAAATGCAGCAACTAAGTCAAGTGTCATAGTTTCTGTCGTTATTCCACGTTCCAAATCTATTTTC
>JAKDMR010000353.1 GCA_030452275.1 Candidatus Nitrosocosmicus sp.
TCCTAAAACTTCATATCTAAAATTATTTACTGATCTTATATAGGCTGAATGAAATTCTATCTGACATATCTGACGTATCTGACATTTATAATAAATTAAATAATTAATTATTGATCATGCATCGCCCATTCAATTTGTAAGGTAAGGGGTTTTTTCTTTACAATTCGTACAAATTGATTACTAATCAACAGGTCTTTAACTTGTCGGGCTTTATGATTAGTATCAATTTTTAACTTATTCCTATCAATTATATTCGCACGAGAGTTTAGAAGATACGCCTTCACTACTCCATCATCTTCACATGCCTCATATAGAAGGTCTTCAAACCGTACTTCAGAATTCTTTAGATATCGGCCTTTTAGGATTTTGAAGCACTTTTCATAAGCATATTTATCTGGTTCTGTAGGAACGTTTGAACCATCTACATATTTTGAAATGAGAAGATTGTAAAATTCTATCGCCTCGGTAACGTCTCTTTCATCAACTATCTGTTTTAGTTTTAATTTCGCTGTGGCTTTGCATAACCTAATAATAGTTTCAAGCACTCGGTTCGACCCAAGTTCGGGATTGGATTTCTTTAAGGCTGAATAATAATATTTTATTTGGTCTGTACATTTTGGGTCTAACTCTGGTTCGATTTCTCGGGCATATTGGATGTACTTTTGAAGAAAGCAATCGTAATTCGGGCTGCATTCAGAGAGTATCTTTAATTTCCTATCCACATAGTCTAACAAAGCATCATCACTTGTTTCCTCCGATACTACGATGATTAAGTCGAATCGGTCTCGCACTGGCGGAATGCAGGGTATCTGAGCTAGATGAATAGTACCTTTCGATGGATTCGGATCATAGGAAGAGTTTAAGATGTTAGTTGAAGCAACGATAGTAGTAGGCGACAAGATATTCGAATTTATTCCATATTTATTAATGGTAAACTCTCCTTCCTCCATTACATCGAGTAGGTACTTCTGTTCCTCAAAAGGGATATTTCCAAATTCATTTAATGCACAGACGCTTTTCTTAGATAATGGGACAGGATCTAATCTTAAACAATAATGTTCGTTCTCTTTGTCAACAATTGCAGTTAAACTTCTTCCTGATGCATGCTGAGCACTTTCATATCTGCTATTCGACACTAGCTTAACAGCTTTTTTCAAGAGTGAACTCTTTGCCACACCCGGATTTCCTACAAGAAGGCAATGGATTCTCGTTCTTGTCCCCCTATTGACACTTGTATTACTAGAGTCATCACCTGAGCTAACAAGACTCAGTAACATGCCTTTCTTTGCAGTATCTAATCCAATGATATTCCTATCATACATATCAACTAATTTCGAAACAACTGACTCGTCAAACATGTTGGCGAATCTCTTTATCGCCTGTTTGTCCAAATCATTCATAACAATTTCATTTCTGTTTTGATAGTCGATATGATTACGTGAAAATAAAAAAGGTACAAGATTACCTTTTTGGTTTTTTTGGATTATATGTATCTGACCTTTTATAATTAATAATTACTTTCTCACCTATCTTTATATTACTAGTATCAGTATCAAGAAGTATACAGTTGAGCCTTTCTATATCACTGAATGTCTCATCATCCTGAAGTTCTACCGATAAGGCGTTGATATAGTCATAGTTTAAATTTACCAATCCGTGACATGATTTGCAAAATAAGTTGGGCTTAGGTTCTTTATATTTTGGAACTTCAAATTGGTCTTCTTTAATATAATTTCCACATAAACATTCGGCAACATAACCCTGAATTAGTTTGAATGGTTCAGAAATGCTTCTAATCAATCCTTTAACCTTCCAATAACCTTTATTTAGTTTTAAAACATTGGAAACATTCAATGGTTTTGTTCCTGCTTCGTCAGATACGGCAGATATGTCAGATTCATCAGGACTTACAACGTGTTCTTGAATATAATCTACTACTATATTAGCTGACACTGATATAACATAGTATTCTATCTTGTCCTTTTCTCTCTCAATTACCTTCCACACTAAATCGATCATTAGATTCTGTTCCTTTGTTCTTATTGCATCTTTCATTTCTTTGATTATTCCGTCCTTTGTTTTTTCCCAATCAATCTGAATATCGTTACAAGGTCGCTCATAAACAATAGGACATCTTATGGTATCATACCTCGCAGTTTTAATTGAAATTTCATACTCTGGAGTCACAAAGATTGACTTTATTTGATTATTATCTACTTTATTTGATTATTATCTATTTCTTTTAGTCCTGGTAACTTTAATAATCCATCCAATTTGGGAATCTCATTCGGAGGATTAGATTTTGAAGTCTCTGTGAGAGTATCAACTTGACCATCATTAGGAACGGTCCCAAAGATTTCATCCAACCATGATGGTTCAATTGCCATCTTGATTTTCCTCAATCCTCAGGTTGTCGATACATTCGTGCATTAAGCCTATTGTTCTCGTATTAATAATTCCACGTTTATATTTACTAATAGCGTCTACCAATCTCGTCGTCTTAACTACTATGGGATATCCATTTATTAAATGTTACTTGCCTGTTATTTAATATTCAAGTAACGTAGTTTTTGATTTACTCGACAGCCTAGTCCTTAAGATTTATTACCCTGTTTGCCGAAATACAGTTGCACATGTTCTGACCGACATGTATCAGTGTAATAAACTGATACCTCGACTCGTCATCTTGGTATCGACGAAGTTTGTTGCATTGAAGGAGTCAGGCTTAAGGCTTCTTTCTCGTCGTCATAAGTCTGACTCCTTGTCGTCTCAGGGGCTTACGCCCGCTGAGACTTGTTATTCTTCTTTACTAATTCATAGTCAATTACCCTTTACCTTTGTGTCGCCCAAAGGCTTACGCCTTTGGCGTTTTGCTCACCTTTCTTATCATTGTTAATCGGCAAATGACTCATACTAAAGAAATGTTAACGAATGAATGAGTTAAAGAGTATTTACCACGGATTCATAAATTTGGATACAAGATATCGAGAAATGCTATTGTTTGCAACTTAATACGACCTCTTTATTATACTTGACGGGCTAAATCTTCCTATCTTACTGTGATCTATAAAAGATAACATTGGTACTCAAGTGCAAGATGGTGTATGTATTGACTTTTTTGTCTAGCTTTAAATACTTTTATTCTTACGATAAGCTAATGAATCGAAATT
>JAKDMR010000354.1 GCA_030452275.1 Candidatus Nitrosocosmicus sp.
CTGGAGTAGATTACAGGGATAAAATTGCTGCAAGTACAGATGTAATAATTACAACTTTGGATCAAGGTTTGAGTCTTGCAGTAGAGTTTGAGGGACACGGGTTTGAAAAAATAGCAAACTGGATAACTCCATCCTGGATTGACGTTAACACGGAACTATTGAACAAATATTATTCAAAAATATCACACGGAACTATTGAATTTCTAAAACAGCTAAGAGGAGCACACAATTTATGGTATGTTTATTCTAAACCAAAATACAAAGACATCATAAAAGAAACATTAAGAAAATGTCTTAAAGATGAAGGGCAAAGAGAAATACACACATATGAATTTGAGGATGTTTTAGATGACGCAGGATATAGATATTTAGAGAGCATTAAAACTAGTAATGAAGAGTATCTATTGTGGAATATTGATTTTAGTTAGTAATAATGCAAAAAGACTAATATGATAAATAAATTAACTAGTTTTCATTGAAAGTTACAACGTTAGGAGCTGCCAGAGAAGTTGGAAGATCCGCATTTTTGATTAATTCAAATAATACAAATATTCTACTAGATTACGGAGTTCTTTTGAAGAAGGAACCTCTTTTTCCAATTCAAGTGAATCCAAAGGATATTGATGCAGTCGTAATAACCCATGCACATCTGGATCATTCAGGATGTGCTCCATCCCTTTTTCTTCAACAAGATTCAAATGTAGAAGCTTTAGCAACTATGCCTACATTTGAACTATCCGAGCTGCTAATTCAGGATATGATAAAAATATCAGGATTTTATCTCCCTTTTCAGTATCATGATTTAGTGAACATGTTAAATCATGCAAGACATCTAGATTACAAGAGTAGTCACACCATAAGGGACACTAGCATCACTTTTCATGAATCGGGACATGTTATCGGCGGTGCAACCATTTTAGTTGAATCAGATGGGAAAAAACTGTTCTACACCGGCGATATGAATACACGAGGTTCCAAGGTTCTAAGACCTGCCGACCTTGATGTAGGCGAAATTGATATGTTAATAATTGAGAGTACTTATTCCCAAGCAGAGCAGGTTCCCAGGGAACAATCTGAAATGGAATTAGTAAAATTTGCAAAGGAAGTGGTGGAAAGGAACGGTGTATTTTTTATACCGGCATTTTCTGTGGAAAGAGCCCAAGAAATTGCTTGCGTACTTAAAACATATAATTTTCCATACAAAATTGCGATGGATGGGATGGCATTAAAAACCAATGATATCATGCTCAGATATCCAAAGTATCTTAGAGACCCTCAGATGTTTAAGAGTTCAATTGAAGATGTTGAAAGAATAACAAGTTGGCAAAGAAGGAAAAGGGTAGTTAAAGAACCCGGAGTAATAATTTCTCCAGCTGGTATGCTAGTTGGCGGTACAGCAGTTTTTTATATAGAGGAAATTTGCAAGAGCCAATACAATGGAATTGCTCTGGTTTCCTATCAAGGAGAAGGAACGCCAGGAAGATCTTTACTCGAAAAGAGACAAGTAACTTATAATGGAAGAACAATAAAATGTTTGGCAGAAGTAAATAGATTTGACTTTTCAGGACATAATAGTAGGACAGAATTATTTGAGATTTTAGATAAGGTGAAAGGAAACCCTCAAGTATTGACTGTTCATGGCGATAACTTATCATGCACCAAATTTGCAGAAGAAATTGTTGAAAAGTATGGTTATAAGGCTCATGCTCCAGATGCCGGTGAGATAACCACAGTTTAACTAAGAAAAGAATACCAATATTACATATAACAGCAACCCCAGTAAAATTTAACAATTGAATAGCAGATATACTCTCAATATTAATTCAACCATTAATAGCGGACAATCCTTTCTTTGGGAAAAAAGAGAGAAATCATGGTATGGAATATATGAAGAATCGATATTAAAAATAACCGAATATGAAAACAAGGGTGAAAAAACATATGAATATGATTCTTTTCCTAAAATAGAGAACTGGCAACAACATGTTTTTAGATTTGATGACAAATACGATCAGATTATAAATGAAATTTCTGGAAAGGACATAATAATAGACAATGTAACAAAAAAATATCCGGGATTACGAATTATGAGACAAAGACCAATTCAATGTATTATATCATTCCTATGTTCTAGTAACAACAATATTCCAAGAATTCGACTGATACTGAGAAATCTCTCCAAGAAATTTGGAAAAAAAGTGGAATGGGATGGTAATGAATTTTATACATTTCCAAGTCTAAGAACGCTACACACTACTTCTGTGCCAGAACTCTTACTTTGTGGATTAGGATATAGAGCAGAATTTGTAATAAAAACAGTAAGAGAAATAGTAAAACAAGAAACTGACATGGTAAAATTAGTAGAAATGGACTACGATAAAGCAAAACAAGAAATATTGAAGTTAAGTGGAGTTGGAGACAAAATAGCAGATTGTATATTACTATTTTCTTTAAACAAATTAGAAGCATTTCCAATTGACACTTGGATTATAAAATTTTTTCAAAAAAAATTGAATCAAATCTTAGACGAAGATTTGAAAATAAACGAAAAGATTGCTCCCAACCAATATAGAGTGTTATCGAAAAAAATTAGAGAACACTATGGAAGATATTCGGGATATGCCCAGCAATATCTTTACTATAGTATCAGAGAAGAAAACGGAAGAAAATGGTAGTAGGCTTCAATCTATCTACTTATTTCTCTTTTTTTTATTATCGGCGGATTTCTTTGAAGATTTAGAATTTGATGTCCTAGAACTAGAGGGTGTATTTTTTGTTGTTTTGGTGGATGTCCTAGAACTAGAGGGTGTATTTTTTGTTGTTTTGGTTGTAACATTTTTCTCTATTTTTTGTATTCTTTTATCCATTTCCTTAAGTAAAGATTGTGTCTGTTTAATAGATACGGACTGCTTTTCAATAGAATTGAGACCTTTTTGTAATGGTTGAGTTACTTTTTGTATCTTTTGAATTTCTTTAAACAGTTTATCCACATTCTTATTAATGATCTCTAAGTTTTTAGTTATAGGAGTTAAATCAATGTCCGTATGATCAGAACCCTTTTTCATCGTTTCCTTTCTATTTGTGTGATTCGATTTTCCATTATCATCTTCATCATCTTCTTCCTCTTCATCATCCTCTTCTAATTCTAATTCTTCTTCCTCTTCATCAT
>JAKDMR010000028.1 GCA_030452275.1 Candidatus Nitrosocosmicus sp.
TGTATACAGTAAATGAAAAACTGTATACAGATTCTAAAGATAGCCAAAACATTCACCCTTTGAATAATAATAGTAATTCTCAAAATATTATACAAAAACAGCAAGGTCTAGATAATAATTATAACAACTTCGATCATACCATCAAAATACTTCATATAGCCCGGCCCAGATTCGAACTGGGGTCAAAGGCTCCAAAGGCCTCTATGCTTGGCCACTACACTCGGCACCTGTAATACTACCGGGCTTCCGGGCATTTTTATATTGTAAGTACGGACGTTATTAATTTTACGAATCTATTTTTTAGCAATTGTAGATACATATGTTAGGAGTTTTTCAATTGGATCTTCCATTTTATTTAAAATCCCTGCAGCACGCTTTTGTATCAAAATGCATTCTTGATCGTCATCTAAGAATGATTTCAATAATTTGTCAATTTGAACGGGGTTAGATGCTTGAGTAACTAATCCAATTTTTCTTAAATAGTCATCAACATAGAACTGAATTGGGGCTATTGAGATAGTGGGTTTGCCTAGTAGTGCAGACTCTGCAGTCATTGTACCCCCTGCACCAACGAAAACATCAATATTATTTAGTAATTTAACTCCATCAACAACTTGTCTCAATACAATGGCTTTATTTCTGAATCTTTTAGACATTTCTGCGATTTGATCTGGATATCTACATAGAATAATAATGGTATTGTTATCAGCAAAATTATTTACAACATAATCTACTAGATCTAATGGCCGGACTCGCAAATTCTTGTTAGATATATAGGCAGCCTTTGATTCTTCAAGTCTTATCAGGATAGATTTTCGGGAGTGATCTATTTTTAACCCTTCCAAGAATTCAAAATCTTTCTCTACTCGCTGTCGTTTCCTTCCGTGCAGTCGGGAGGTGGTTCCATCAATGTTTCGGCTTAACCATGCAACAGGGTCTAGGCCATTATACCGAATAATTTGCTTAGAGGATATGCCATATTTTTTCCAAGCAGAAATAGGTATAGCAGATGGAGAAAATAACTTTGTTAACAATGGAATAGTTAATCTTGCAACCGCTTCGGCATGTGGTGAATCATTGAAACCAATGTGATTTATTCCCAAACCAAAAGAAACTCTCGAAGCTTCAGGAGATGAAAAACTGATTACTAAATTAGGTGAAAATTTGGAAATTATTTTAGCCAGTTCCATAATTCTCTTTGAACTTTGAAAGAGTTTATCAAAAAGATCTGATCCTCCATGGTTACCAATCATCACAAGATTCAACCCCATTAATCGTGATAATTCATTGGCTTCTCTATAATTTCGTGACGTACATAAGACCTCATGACCTTGTTTTTGCAATATGCTAATCGCGGGATTAAAAAACATTATTTGTTTTGGAGTCAAAACGTCAAACCAAATCTTCACAATTAGAATTATTCTTTAATATTAAAAAATTCTTTCGCTTTTAATATCGTTATTTAGTCGAAATTGCAATAAAAATCAATAAATCCAAAACTAAATAAAGAAATTTATATCAAGGTATTGGGGGCGTAGAGAATTTCAGACAAGATAGATAAACCAAATGACACTACTAGTGAAGAACCTAAAAAATTATCAAATTATACATTTCATAATAGTAGGAAGGATATTGAAAATCTGGAGACAGAAAAGAGTGATCCTAAGGATAAGCTTATTGTCATCTATGGATTAAGTACTGAGGGTTACGAAATTGCAAAAAAGATACTTCGCAAACAATCAAAAGTAATTATTATTGATGAAAATTCTAGATTGGGAATTATTCTTACTTCTGACATTGTAAAAGAATATCCCCATATTAACTTCTTAAATGAGGAGGAGTTATTATTAAATTTAGAACCTTTCGACAAAGCAATTAGTAATGCTCCAATAGTCTTTTTTGCACCTAGAATTAGAAAAGTCAATCAAGATATAAAGAATGAAATAATTTTGAAATTTAAAGAGATAATCACATATTTAAGGAAAAACACGGTAATTGTAATTAATGTTCCATTAGGCATTGGAGGAAATAATGAAATAATTACACTCATTGAACATCAATCGGGTTTAATGGTTGGGACAGATGTTACATATTATTATAATCCAATAAACTCGTACAAGTCGGCTGAGATAATATTAGGTTCCCATCAACAAAGAAATGAAAATTTATTTTTAAATAGTATATTTGACTTAATTAATGAAAACAATCACATTCGAAATGCTATCAAGTTAGCAAGTATAACATCAGCAGAAATGGTATATTCGATTAATATCATAAACAAGTACTCAAATTTAACGTGCATCAATGAAATTTCAAAATTAAGTAAATCAAAAGAAGATAAACGAGAAATCTTTTACAAAAATGTAGAGTCAATATATTTTGATGAAATAGCAAATGGCTTGTTTGATCTCAGGATTATTAGTTTGTATATATCTAGCTCTACTGCATTAAGCTATATAGTAAATGGGACGATAAGGTCAATCGAAGGATTCATAAAAAACTTGGTTGACGAAACAAGAAGTCAACTAAAGTTCAGAGAAATAAAGGCCAGTAGAACAAAGGTTACTATTTTTTGGACGATTGATAATCACGAAATAAGAGGAGATAAAACAATTATTCGAGATTTGCTGGAATCAAAACTACGAGATTATATTGCAGAAGTAGAAATCGAAGACGTTGAAAGTTATATCCCCAATTCTACTAACAACATAATAATTGCCTGTTCAAGTGCAGATTATAAGAAAATAATTGACAGAATTGAAAAAAACATCAATCATCGTCATCCAAACTACAAGTTAATTATAGTAGCGGCGAATTCTACTTTCAACACAATGGAATTATAGTACCAGGAATATGCAGAAAATTTGAATGTGATGGAAGTATTATTAATTGTGATCTTTATCATTTATTCTCCATGTATCCTCAATATTCCGTCATAATATCTGAAATCATTCACATAAAAGGACCTAATTTAGGATATAAATTTGCCAGGAGCATAAAAAATGGAATAAAAGGAAATACTAAACATCCCAATTAGTTTTTTTCACATCGTATTCTGATCTAGTATATTTTATCCTTGCCGGATGTCCCATTACTACTACATCTGGAGGTATATCTTTAGTTACTACAGAAGCCATTGCAATTACACTATTTTTGCCTATTGTTACACCAGCTTTAATAATGGACCTACCCCCAATGATCGCTCCATCCTCAACTATCACCCCAATCATTCTTTTACTCATAGGATAGGGATCATTGGTAAAGGTAGTTCCAGGACCGATGAAAACATCATTCCCAATTTCTGTAAGTGGTGGAATATATACTGAGCCTTCTATCCTGCAGTTGTTTCCAATCTTAACATTGTAGTCCACGTGGGTAAGTGAGCCGATCATAACATCATTACCTATAATGGTATTATCTCCAACATACGCAAAATGCCATATTTTAACATTTTTACCAATTGTTGCTTTAGGGGAAATGAAATTTATTACAGAACTTTCTTTTTTTTCAGACATTCTAATTCAATTAGAGTTCTATTGCAGTCCATTTATAATTAACTTAAAATACCAATTTACCTATCAAATGAGGAACAGGAACTGAGTTAGCAAATCAAGCAGCCAAAATAACTCAAAGATAGAGTACTATCATTATCTTCAAAGAAAATAATATTAGTTACCAACACATTGTCTTCATCGGAGAACACTGCAATTCAAGACGCCTTTCAAAAATGCGCATATTAGTAATATAACCCTAGAGATATCAGAAAGAAAGGTAAACAGGGGTCCCAGTGTTGCTTGATATTAAGGCTGCTTCAGCGATTTTTGTTACGGCAGTTGCATCCTCAGGAGTTACCAAGTACTTGGTAATATTCCCAGATAAAGATTTAACAAAGTTTTCAAGTTCCAACGTTAATGGCTCTCTAATATTCCTTCGTGGGATAAGTGTTTGGTTCTCATCATCTATTTTTATTTCTTGAGTTATAAAGTCGCCTGTGATGGTTCCTTCAGAACACACAGCGGAAAATCTTCTAACTTTTTTAGGAGTAATCCAATTAGATGCAATTATTGCTACTTTTTGATTGGGAAATCCTAACATTATTGTTGCAAAATCTTCAGAATTGTGAAACTTTTTACCTGCACGAGCAAAAACGACATTTGGCTTACTATCAAAAATAAACAAAGCAGTATCAATATCATGGACTGAAGTATCATATATTATACCCACGTCCTTTATATGCATGGGCATTCTATTTTCCCGATGAAATTCCATCATTAATAATTCCCCATAGGTGTTGTCATCAATGATTTGCTTGAGATCCTGTACAGCAGGATTAAAACGCTCTATGTATCCAGAGGTCAAAATTACATTATTCTGTTTTGATAATTTTGTAAGCTCTTCGCATTCAATTGATGAGAAAGATAATGGTTTTTCTACAAAAACATTTATCCCATGTTTAATTATTTCTTGCGCAACCGCAAAGTGAGTTTTGGTCGGAGTACATACTAGACATGCATCAAGAGAAGTTTCCTTTTCAAGTAATTGTTCAACAGTTGAATAGCTATTGATCTTAAATTTTTTTGCCAAGGCCTGAGCTCTATTCTCATCTGAATCACATATTGCAGATAATACACCCAAATCGTTTAATACGCGCACGTGGTTCTTACCCCAGCCACCAGTTCCAATTACGGCAATTTTGATTGATTTTTCATCCAATTGTTTCAACATCTCCTAAATTTATACTATTTTTTATTGAATTTAGAATTAATAACATTGAATTTACCACACTGGAGTAACCCAAGTATTGAAATCGGGTATTTGAGATACTACTATTTTTTGGTAGTAGTCAGAGATTTTTTTTGTAAATTCGCCAACTGTTCCGTTTCCAACTTTATGGTTATCCACGCTTATTATCGGAGTAATTTCAGCTGCAGTACCAGTAACAAATATTTCATCGGCAATGTATAATTCTGTACGGGTAATGGATCGCTCGCATACATCGTGACCAAGATGCTTTGCTATCGTGATAGCTGTATCTCTAGTTATTCCTTCAAGTATAGAATCCGATAATGATGGAGTATAAATCTTATTATTTCGAACTAGAAAAATATTTTCTCCTGGTGCTTCACTTACATTGCCATAATAATCGAGTAAAATCGATTCATCATACCCATTTCTTTTACACTCTTGAGTAGCTAGCACTGAATTCATATAATTTCCTCCAGCTTTTGCCATCGGTGGAGTTGAGTTCTCGTTTATTCGTCTCCATGAAGAAATGCATGTTCTTATCCCGGTTTCTGGAAAATATCTATCAAAAGGGAAAGCAATAATTGCTAGATGAGAAGGAGAGCGTTTAGTAACATTAAGGTCTATTCCATGTAATCCCACAAATAATAGGGGCCTAATATAGCAAGACTTTTTAATATTATTCTTCCTTAATAATTCGACAGTAGATGTACATATTTCAGAAAGAGTATAATTTGAATTGATAGAATAGACCTCAGCAGACTGATGTAATCTTTGTATATGCTCTTTAAGTTTAAAAATGAACAGATTTTGATCATTTGAGTATCCCCTGATGCCCTCAAAGACCGACGTTCCGTAGTGTAATGCATGAGTCGTAATAGGAACAGTAACGGAATCCCATGGTTTGAATTCACCGTCAAACCAAATAAAATTAGCATTCTTAGTATTCATAGATTTGCAAGTTTTTTACTTCTATAAAAGTGTTATATCTACAGTTATCAATTAAATAAACCCATTTTTTGGGAATTTCATACCTATGACACGTATGGTTTCATCCTTCGTAATGGAAAAATTTTTTACAGTATCCCAATTGTCTTCTATCACTTGGCCGACTTTAGGGGAAACAAATTCATGCCATTTCAAATCATTGCTTTTTGATTCTTCATTCGGGTTTAAATTCTTGGAGGATAAAACCGATTTATATAAAAGATTTTTTACATTCGTCGACGAGACAACTTGTCTATTAGCTTTAATCGGATTAAAACCAAAGAGAGATAACAGAACCCTTTCGGCTCTATCTCCAGTGTAAGTTATAAAAGAATTTTCTTGGATATTAAGAATTATCTTATTTTTTAATCTTTTAAATGCTGGGGATACAAATGGTGGAAAGTATTGTATGTATGGAGATAGAAAAGCATAATCCCCAAGAACGTGAATATTTTTGTGATAATTAAAGGATTCCAATATCATTTGTTTTCTAATTTCGTAGGAAAATGGGAAACTTCGTGTATTTACTTCTATCCCATCTTTCAAAAACCTTACTGGATAAACATAAACACTGTAATTCTGTAAAAGATTCCGGATAATTAACTCATGCGAAACAGTCAAAGGGTTAATATGTGCTAAAAATATCGCTGCAATTTTTTTTTCCATAGCACAAAGGGAGAAAAAGTAAACTAAAGGTATTAAGAATTTCTTTTTATCTGAATTTCTATTGTCGAAACATTTCTTGTTCTGCCATCCTCAGCTTGAACGGTTTCAGATCCTATGAGGATATCACCAACAGCATAGCCAGCATTTTCCATTCTCTTTAGTATTATTTGGGATACATCCACAGCTCTACCAATGCTTAAACCACGTGCTTTAATAGTTACAGAAGGTTGGTTTGCCAATTGAATAAGTGTTGAAGTTACATAAGCCATCAATGGTTTTTTCCCGATGTATATTGCATCTCTTGTAGGGCTATTTTCTTTGTTTTGTTGATTAGGTTGTGAGTGTACTTCTGACATCAATATAAGTAATTCGAGGGGATAATTTAAATCTAAGATTTTTTATCAGTAGGAATAATCTCTTATTAAAACGTTATGAAGACTCATCAATAAATTCTTTTATTTTCAAATTAAGTTTGTCATTAGCAATCTTTAAGATATTAGAACGGTCCTCAAGAATTCCCTCAAATTTATTCATTTTCATACTCATGTATGAAATCATCTCTTTTTGTTCATTTTTATTAGGAGACCCTTTGGTAGTGCGATATTCTATTGAATTTTCTGGAGTCAAACTTTGGATTATACTTTGAATCTTTTCTGGAGTTAGATCAGGATTTGAATAGTTAATCAGTCCTAACGCTTTATATATATCACTTAATTTTAGTAGATTCAGAGGGATGTTTCCTTTCTTTACTGCATAATCTACTAAAGTACCAATTAATTTGTGAGCCTCCCTAAAAGATATACCCCCTTTTTTGATAAGCTGTTCTGCAATGTCTAGTGATATAGCGTAGCTTTTAGATGAATCTGTATACATTTTGTTTTTATCGACACTCATTGTAGATATCACGCCGACCATAATAGATAAGGACTCTTCAAGTATTGAAGTAAGTTTCCATAACAAAGGTTTTATCTCCTGTAAATCTCTGCTATATCCTGAAGGCAGTCCTTTCATAATTGTAGATATTGCTACCAATATTCCCTGTACAACGCCAGTCTTTCCACGAATAAGTTCCAGAGGATCAGGATTCTTTTTTTGTGGCATCACAGACGAGGATGAACTAAATCGATCGTCCAAGACAACAAAACCAAATTCAGATGTAGACCAAACAATAAAATCCTCTGCTATCTTACACAGGTTTAACATACAAATAAGAGAAGCAGAGGCATATTCTAACAACGAATCTCGGGAACTCGTTGCATCTATACTATTATATACAATATCTGAAAACCCTAACATGGAGGACACTCTTGCACGATCTATGTTCATGCTGCTTCCTCCGATAGCACAAGCCCCAAGGGGAGAACAATTAATCCTTTTATATGATTCTGAATATCTTTCGAAGTCTCGGGTTAAAGAAAAACAATATGATAATAAATAATGAGAAAAAACACCCAATTGAGCCTGTTGCATATGAGTGTACATAGGCATTATGGAATCAACATTATTGTTTGCCTGCAATACTAATGATTTTATTAATATTAGTATATTAGCACTAATTCGATTTAGATCATCTCGAAGTTTCATTCTAATGTCTAATATTACTTGGTCATTTCTCGATCTTGCAGTATGCATTTTCCCACCCGAATTGATATCGGTAATTCTTATAATAGCAGATTCTATCAATTCATGAATGTCTTCAGAAGCGCTATCACCATAGCTGTTTAATGAATCAGAATGGGTCAATAAGTGATCCATACCTTTTAAAATAGCAACTAATTCTTTTTTAGTCAGGATACCAACTTCATATAACATTATCACGTGAGCTTGACTTCCCAAGATATCGTAATAAAATAAGTCAGCATCTTCGGCTATTGAGGACAAAAATGATAGAGCTTTGTCATCCAAATTTCCGCTTGGCCTGGACCTATACATTCAAAAATTTTAATTTAATCGGATATTTTAACATAATAAAATCTATTAGCGAAAAATATTGAATGTAGTAAATAATTAATAAATAGGAAGGAAGACAATATATGTTAATCATGTCTCAAGATTTACAACTAACTAGACGTCTAATATTTGATGAACTTACAAAAATAGTGGACCCAGAAATTGGAGTTTCCATAATGGAGTTAGAATTGATAGACAAGGTAGACATCGATAAAGGAAAAGTTGATGTCGATTTACATCTTACAAGTCCATTCTGTCCAGCAGTATTTGGATTTAAAATAGCACAAGATGTAAGAGACAATATTTTCAAAGTTGAAGGCATCAATGATGTAAAAGTAAATGTAAGCAATCACTTCATGGCAGAAGCGATAAACAAGCAGGTAAATGAAAGTAAAAAACCTTCAGAAAAACAAGATGAGAAAAAGAGTGAGAAATAGCCTGTTGCCAGGTAATTAATGATTTTTTTCTATTCCTCTTTTGACCTTAAAGTCGCAATTTTTTTATCATTTTTTGTAATTCCGATCAGATGACCCTTAAGAAGCTGAATCCCTAAGGCCGGGTCAACTCCTTTAGGGCATACACTACTGCAAGAACCCGCAAAATGGCATCTCCAAATTCCGTGTCTCTCATCAATTATGTTGAATCGAGATGGCTCGCCAGTATCTCTATTGTCTGCCGTATATCGATAAGCCTGAGACAAAGCCTGAGGTCCTGGAAACTTTGTATCCGTTGCTACTGTAGGACATGCAGAATAACATAAACCGCATTTAATACAATAGGAAAATTGCAAATACTTGTCTACATCTTCTGGAGTTTGTTTAAATTCAACCAAGTCATCGTTTTTTACAACATCAATGGGCACCCTTTCATTTTGTATATAAGGTTCGATCTTTTTATGATGAGCAAAGAATTCCGTAAAATCTGTGACCAAGTCTCTTATCCTTGGGAAATTAGGTAGGGGATCACAAACAATTGTTTGGTCATTTAGTTCAGATATTTTTGTATAACATGCTAATCGGGGCCTGCCATTTATTTTCATTCCGCATGAACCGCAAGAAGCCATTCTGCATGAATATCTAATTCCTAAACTACTATCAGAATAACTTTTGGCATCTAATAATGCATCCAAAACCGTAGTCCATCGTTTTACGGACACATCAAATTCGTCATAATGTGGAGACTCTTCTTTGTTATAATTAGTTCTATATACTTTTAATTTTATTTTTTTAGTTTCTTCACTCATTCTTATCCACATATGTTTTTTATATCATATTCAAGTTTAACAATCATAATTGGTGTAAAAGATGACCAGGGTATAAAATTTTCTTGATACATATTATAATTGACTCCCAATAATAATTGTTCTTGTACCATATGCTATAACCCCAATCATTGCGGCCAGCACCAATATAGTTATTGTGGACTCCCACCATTGATTTTGTTTAAGTTCTAATAAAATAATTCTCAAGCCGTTAAATCCATGAATGGAGATAAAAACAAGGATTAATTCCAACAGTATAACATAGTATATGTTATGATAATTAGCTACTACGTTATGAAATTCTAAACTTTCGTTAAATGACATACCCATACCAATTCTAAATAATATATGAATTGCTACAAAGAATACGGCACATATCCCAGTCAAATAA
Source organism: Candidatus Nitrosocosmicus sp. (assembly GCA_030452275.1). Classification (GTDB taxonomy): domain Archaea; phylum Thermoproteota; class Nitrososphaeria; order Nitrososphaerales; family Nitrososphaeraceae; genus Nitrosocosmicus. The sequence goes on from JAKDMR010000028.1 coordinate 9,999, forward strand.
TGAATTTTCATTATTTGACTTTCGCGTAATTTTAATAACGGCATTCTAGATTTCAAGCTCCATAAAATATTTCAAACTGCTAAAGGTGTTTGTCATGTCCAATCAGTTCACATCTCCAAACATAACCATACCACCATACAACATGGCAATCGTTGCTAATAACAGGGCAACCCATATACCAGATTTTTGCTTATAATTCAAAGAAGTTGCATCATATGGATAATCCGGCCGTCCTGGTCTACCTATGCCTATTCCAGACTCGGTAAAAATAAGTCGTAATCCATTAACTGTATGAAAAGTGCTTGCACCTATAACCAACAATAGAAATATGTGGCCTCCTGTTGTCTGGGTCAACTCTAGCATACTATTCCAAGCATTAATCCCATTTACTAGTGAGCTGGTTTCATATATATGCCCTATAAAGTAAATTAACAAACCGACTCCTGTTAAACGTTGCAACCAATAAGATACTCTTTCCCAACCATATCTAGTAGGGTTCAACCAGCCCATTAATCCTTCACGTCCAGATTTGATCCTAATGTCGCCACCTGTACTAGAATTATTCTCACTATTAGGTTTTATACCCATTTAGTATTTCCTCTCCACTGGTGCATATCGAGTAAATACGACCGGATGCCATTCCATCCTAGGTTCCCTGTCACCATTATAATATGCAAGAGTATGTTTTAAAAAGTTATTATCATCGCGGTTGGGATAATCAATTCTTGCATGAGCTCCTCTAGATTCGCGTCTATTTATTGCACCCATCAATACTATTTCGGCAACTCGCATCATGGAATCTATCTCCATTACATTGATGAAATTTGTATTGTATTCTTTTGCTTGATCATCAACGTGTTTCCAACTTAACGATTTAAGACTACGAATTCTTTTTAACCCCTCTAAAAGATCATTTTCATTTCTGTAAACATAAGATCTTTCATCCATAGTATCAGTCAGATTCTTTCTAATTTCATAAGGATTTGCATCTCCACGACCTCTAAATATCCCATCATAGATTCTCTTTTCTTCCATCAAAAATTGATGACTATCCGTACTTGGAAAGGTATTCTTTTTACTTAACGCGTGATTGGCAGCCAATTCTCCAGTAATAGCACCCCATACCAGACATTCAGAAGTAGAATTTGCCCCCAATCGATTCGCTCCATGAGTGCTATTACATGAAGCCTCACCAGCTACCCATAGTCCATCATATTCAGTAGCACCATCCACATTAGAATGGATGCCACCCATCATATAATGACACACAGGTCTCACTTCGATAGGTTCATCAATTACGTCTATCCCAGAAAATTTAATTCCAATTTCTCTGATTCCTGCAAGTTTTTCTTTAATTCTTTCTGCACCTAGATGGGTTAGATCTAATTTAAGACAATCTGCACCTGTAACATGTTTAAACCCTCTCCCTGCCTGAATTTCAGTTATCATAGAACGAGACACCACATCCCTTGGAGCAAGTTCCAATTTTTCGCCTGCATAGTTTTTCATAAACCGTTCCTCTTCAGAGTTAATCAAATATCCCCCCTCTCCCCGTGCTCCTTCAGTAATCAAGATTCCAGATGGCAAAATACCCGTAGGATGGAATTGAACAAATTCCATATCCTTTAAAGCCATGCCAGCACGGTATGCCATATCTAGACCATCTGGAGTAGAAGAATAAGCATAGGTAGAGAAGCTATAGATTCTGCCTGCGCCTCCAGTACAAATTATGCCTGAGGGGGCAACGACCTTTATAAAATTGCCATTTTTCATCTCTATGCAAGTAAATCCTTGAAAGGTATTCCCTTCATGAAGGATGGAAGTACAGAACCATTCATTAAAGAAAAAAATATTATCATATTTAAGACAGGTATCATAGAGCGTCTGCATCTCGTAAAATCCCACTTTATCCTGAGCATAAGTAGCCCTTGGAAAAGAATAGCCACCAAATTTCCGTTGATCGATTCTTCCATTATCCCGTCTCGACCAGGGCATTCCCCATCTATCCAGTTGTATTATTTCTGATGGAACCGCATTTACAAGCCTTTCTGCAACATCTTGATCTGCTAAAAAATCACTACCTTTAATAGTATCATATATGTGCGACTCTATGTTATCACCTTCGTTTTCATAGAGTACAGCAGCTGTGCCTCCTTCAGCAGATACAGAATGAGAACGCATTACTTGAACTTTTGACAGAACAGCAATTTTTAGATTCTTGTTTTTCGAGGCTGCAGTAATAGCAGCCCTGAGTCCTGCCAGGCCGGATCCTACTATAAGTATATCGTAAGAAAGAGTTTCCGTCAAATACTTTATCTCATGATATCTAAATCAAGTCAATAATAAATTCTTTCTAATAATTAATCACAAGTTTTTATGGTGTCTGTTATTTATTATCAATTTTTAATACGATTGTATAAATATGAAATTCAAGAATAAAAACACAAGTAATCATATTGATGGATTTCATTTATTAGGATTGGGTTTTTTGTAGCAGACTATCCAATCCCTTTTCGCCAACCGCACCAACTGCTCTATCTACTGCATTACCGCCTACAAACATTACAAATGTGGGTATTGCATACACTTCCAGACGCATTGCTATTGATTGATTGTCATCGACGTTTAATCTACCGAATTTGACTTTATCAATGTATTTTTTGGAAAGTTTATCAAATATTGGGAGCATAAATTGGCATGGGCCACACCATGTTGCCCAGAAATCGACCAAGATGAACTTGTTATCAGATATAAAGTGTTCAAAATTATTCTCCGATAATTCTACTATAGTATTAGAAGAAGAGGTAGATCCTGATTCGTTAGTCATTTTTACGGATAATCTATATTAATATTTGATATATAAGACTTTACGATCAAGA
>JAKDMR010000355.1 GCA_030452275.1 Candidatus Nitrosocosmicus sp.
CGTTCTCTTTTTGGGGAAGATAAGCGTTTTATCTCATGTTTTGGATATTTTGATTATATTATTTTAAAAATATCATCAAACTTTTGTACCGAAAGACCTGTGAATGATTTGAAAAGCATTGGTTTTCTTAGATAAACAATCGCAGGATAACAAAAGGAAAGGACATCTTTACATACGATATACAAAAATAAAGCTGTTTGGGCTAATTACGCAAGAGATTTAGTTGTTATATATGTCCTCAATAAAACAGTGAAAATCATTTTTCGCTGCTGCATCCTTATTGCTTTTTTTCGCGAATCCAATGTCTGGAGATGCAAGTATATGATCATTTTTTCCTTTTTCCCAACCAATTGTTTCGTTTTTGATCTCTTCTAAAAGATCTCGTTTAGGAACAGAATCATTCCTTTCCTCAAATTCATCATTGATTCCGAATTCTTTTAGAATTTGAGCTATTCTAAATCCCTGTGCATATTCTTGGATTGTTATTCCTGATTTGTTTACAATTATAGCAAATTCCCTTATTTCTTCAATTCCAGCGTTCCCAAGGCTATCCTTTCAGTGCTTGACCTGGTTAAATACAGTGCCCTTAGATAGACTAGTTTCTTTGACTATTTGATCAAGGGGTTTACCGTTGTAATATTTTTTGATAACAATGGAATGATTATAAGCTGCTTTTAAAGGCCTCATATTAATTATGAAATCCTAGCCTAATAAAGTAGTCATTTTTCTGGTCATTTTGGTCATTATTATGGTCAATATAGTCATGAAAATAGTCAATTTGATAGTGGTTAAAATAGGCTTTAGATAATATCAATGATTAAAGGCATTAGTCAAGTTGTTTTCAAAGTATTTATTTTAATCACAAAAGGAGTCTGCAGAGCCCCACCTGAATAATTTTGATTTGATGTAAAATTCTGGACAAAAAAGTTTCTAGTCCAAGAATATATTTCATTGCAAGTAGGGTTTAGTATGTATTTTTTTGCTTAATACAATAGACATGCTTATAGCAGCTATTGAAAACACCAGGGCGCTAAAAAATATTAGGTCAAAAGAGAATGAGGAAGGTAATGATTTAGTGATTCCTTGTATGTTAATTAGCGACTGGTTTGTTTGCATATACATTGCAGCCAAAGCTGGTCCAATTGACGACCCCACAATTCTTAACATGGTACTAATTCCCATTGTTACACCCGTAAATTCTATAGGTGTAGATAGTATGGTGACGTTTACTGCCCCTACGGAAGCAAGAGAGAGACCAGTAGATAATATTGCCAACCCCATAGAGATGGAGATCTCTGTCGAATGAAACAATAACAACATTGAAAATCCGGTCGCTGTAAGAACAGTACCTATAATTATTGGCTTTATCGATCCCAGTTTTGAAATGATAAATCCAGAAGTAGGGCCAAATATCAAAAGCACTATCGCGAAGGGCAATTGGATTTTACCAGTATTGATGGCATTTTCGCCAAACCCGATAGGTTCTGGGCTTTGCACTAGTATAGGAATAGTCTGAAAAACCATAAACATTGACAATCCTACTATCATAATGATCATATTTGAAAGCAAGATCGGTGGTCTCAAGAAAATTCTAAAATCAATTAATGGATATTTGATTCGCCTCTCCAAATAAACAAAAAAGAATAGAGATGTCGCTCCAACTGCCAAAAATGGCGCAATTTGTTCCAAGGAAGAGTAAGGACTAGCAGTAGCATTACTGAAAAGATTTGATACATTTTCATCTGGAGATGTTTGCAAGGATGTTAAGGAGAGCAGAAAAGAAACAATAGTAATTGCTAGTAAAATTGATCCTTTAATGTCTATTTGAGAAGAAATCTTCTGCTTTTTCTTTGGAATTTTGTCTGTAGAATTTTTCAGTGACTCTGTATGCTGATCTTGTTTTTCACCCTTCTCCTCAAGATTGCTATTATCAGAGACATTAACATATTTTCGTATCATTAGTAGTAATAGTATCGAAATAGGAATTATTGTAAAAAACGTCATCTTCCATCCAAATTCATGAATAATCAAACCCCCGACTGATAACCCAATGACTGAACCTGCAGCAAACATCGAAGTAATGATTCCGGTTGTGATGGAAATTCTTTCCCTTGGAAATTGATCTCGAATAATGCTAAATGCTATAGGGAACATTCCTAGGCCAATGCCCTGAATTGTCCTTGCTATTATCATAGTAAGAAAATCATTCGCAAATCCTCCTAAAGAAACTCCGATAGTGTATATAGCCATGATAATTAGCAACACTTTCTTTCTTCCGTAGATGTCAGACAGTTTTCCGGCTATAGGGGTCATAACAGCCCCTGCTATCAAATAAGATGTCAAAATCCATGAAGATAATCCATAAGAGACGTCAAAATCATTGATTAAAGTAGGAATGGCCGGTATCAACATTGTTTCCGCATACATGGCCATTGTGGCAAGACAACTAAGAATGATTAATACTTTCCATGGTTGTGATACCGTGAGTAGACTTTTATGATCAAAAGATGACCCCTTTATTCTTTTAGATGTCAGTTTCTTTAACCCCCAATTTTTTTTTATAATCCTTTTACCAATCTAATTATGGATCAGTTTTTGTGTATGAATGTTGTTTCTCAATAATAATGTTCGATGTAGGTTGATTGATTAAATCTCGCTTTTGTTTGATTTCCTCTGAGCAATTTAGATAGAATTTATCTTGCAAATTAAGCCACATTTGTTCCAAAGTTTTTTTTGTTGTAGAAATATCCTCTTCAGAAATTTGATCGAGACATATTTTTTTTATTTGAGACACACATTCTATTGTATCATCAAGGAATCCATGTGCCTTTTCGGTTAATAAAATGTGATTAATTCTTCGATCTCTCGGGTCGATCTTTCTAATTACAAATGCATCCTTTTCTAATTTATCGATTATTGGTATAAGGGTCGGCCCTTCCAAAGCTAATTTATCAGCAATCTCCCTCTGAGTTAATCCTGTAGCATTATTTGCAAGTATTATTAGTACTTTCCACTGTCCAAAGGTAATCCCAAATTTCTTACGCAATTCTTGGTCTATTACATAAATTAATGATTTACCCATTCTGTTAATGATAAAACCGATGCTATTCTGATAATCATACCTAATCATATTATACGCTAATGAGTAGTATACTAAT
>JAKDMR010000356.1 GCA_030452275.1 Candidatus Nitrosocosmicus sp.
CAATCAAGAAACCAAAATAAATTATTAAAATGAATTATGACCCACACTCAACTATATAGGAAGTCAATGATAATAAAAGTAACACCAAAATCTACAAAAAACGTATTTTGTGGATAATCTAATGCCAGTAGGGGATTGGATAAAATTTTTGATCCCAAAATTGTGAACCTTTTTGATAGACAGTAATTCGGAGCATAACTATTCAGAATCTGGTTTGGACTCACAAAAGAACTCCTATATAATGAGAAGTGAATAAAAAAGAGATAAAATTAAATTTGCAAGATACTAACTTATAACGTGCATCTTGTGGTAAATACCCTAAAATCCATATCTAGCAGATATGCACCTAGTAGAATTCTTTCTTTCAACTCTGCTCATGTATTTAAGACACTACAATTATTAAAAAGAGATGGGCATGTTAGTAGACTTTTGTTGATTCATGAGTTGGGCCTAGGAGAAGGTTCCATAAAGACTTTGATAAAGCATCTTAAAATGGAAAAACTAATTATTACCACTCAAAAGGGAACGATGATGACTGAAAGGGGGGATAAGATTTTTGAAGAGATGTCACAATATATTTGCTCTGAAACACAAGTGCCCAGAAGCTCGATATCTATTGCTGAATATAATCATGCCATTCTTTTAAGAAACCTGAAATTTGCTATTAAGCAAGGCGTTGAGCAAAGGGATGCAGCAATTAAAGTGGGAGCAAAAGGAGCTACAACGCTTCTTTATAATAACGGGAAATTTCTCATCCCGGGTTCTAAATATAATGCTCTAAAAGAAGAAAAAGATATAGAGAATCTGTTAAAAGATAATCTAAAACCCATAGAAAACGATATCATTGTGATTGGAAGTGATGACAATAATTACATAACAGCCGAGCTTGCATCTAAATCAGCTGCACTTCAGACTCTCGAAAATCATGAAGATCACAAGGGAACAGAATTCATCATTAGATAATTCAAAACATAATAATAAATAGTGAAAAACAAGAATCATCAAGATATAAAATTTACATATAGGCGAATTAAGTGTCATTTATGATTAATAAGTAACGAACCAAATTGGAGACATAGTGATAGGTCTGTTCTTTTACAATGTGCATACAAATAGAGATTATCCCGATCAATATTACCAATTCCTATTAATGCGGCCTTTTTTACAACTTATATGAATGAACCAGTAAGAACCACTTTCGAGGAATTAGTAAAAGATGTAATTCTACTTGATGACGTTATGTTATCAATAAGAAGCGATGGTGCAATAGCAGAGGTGAAACTGGAAAAAAATACTCCGTTTCGAATTAAGGAACAATGGGCCACTATAGGAGATGAAAAAGGGGTATGGCATGTTCATGTAAATATCCAAGAAGTAAGGGAGGCCAAGTTCATCATTGAAACAAGTGAAGAAGGTCGAAGAAGGTATAGCATTAGATTCTTTAATTCTGAAAATAAATTAATCTTACGTGTGAATTTCATGAAAATGTATACCGCAGAAAATGAGGTCATCAAGGAAAGTTTAACAAGATATGAAAATTTATTCTCAAAGTATGGGGAAAAAGAAATAATAGTGTTACAATCCTGATGTTACCAGACATATGATTTTCTCTTTAACATATTAATTTCATTTGTAATGAAAGTTGTCCGTACATTCATATGATTTCGAATTATCTGAAATACCTATAAATAAGGTGTTTATCGTCATTGTTAATGAGATTTTTAATTCGATTTTCAATTCCAACTACACAAGGTAATGAAATGGTAAGGGATCCAAATTTTTTAAAAAATATTGAGGACTACATCAAAAGCACAAATGCTGAATCAGTATTATTTTACTGTTTACGAAGGAGACAGAACAGTAATTTTGTAATCGATGTTACCCCTGCCGATCAAATGCCGAAAGTTTGCGAGCCTTTATTCATGTTGGGTGGGAAAGTGCACTGGAATATGGTTATGACTATTAATGATCTAAAGAAAGGATTGTAACAAAGGCATTAACCAAAAGCTCGCATGGGGGGAGATGCTCATGCTTTTGTATCCTAAATATTTTTCACTATTTTAATTAAAAATTATCGAACTTACATAAACTATCAATCTTGATCTAACTAATTGAGACGGGGTCATAATTCCTAACAAATATAGCTGGTCTCATAGCGTATCATACTATATTTGGAGCAGATACTTCCCACAAGACCCGCCAATTATAACTCGTCATCATCAATCCTAATTAGCATTTTGTATCTTGTTGGGCTGATTGATTGAGTGGTCATGTAATTCTGTAAGACGCCGTCACAGGGGTAGACCTTTTGTATATTCGCCCACCATCATCATACGATGCATTATCGTTCGTATCCATTTGGTTTCGACTTGATTCAAACAGGTCACTGCACCATTTTCTGTGCTCGGATCTACCATATAACAGAAGGATAGTGAAAGCCTGTGGTTTGTCTTTATCGTATCTACCGAGCAGATGAACATTTGATAGGAGATTGAAAACTATGTCTACCGATATCAGAGAAAGGATATCCATAATGGGAAACCTGTTTGTTTCTGAAGGTCGGGTCAAGCCACACGTGGTTGCAACAGACAGCGCACTTTTAAAATCAAATGGTCGTGTCTGGCATGTATCATCGATGAAAGAGGGAATAATACCTTTCAGGAATTGACATAGATGCGAGGTGGGGTTTTAGTCGTACCAAAGAATGGGTATTTGGATACAAACTTCACCTGGTATGTAAACTGATCCATCTTCAACTATTGTACCTCTAGCAGCTGATGTTACAACGGCTAACGTGTCTGACAAACCTGTTTATTCTGGTGTGATATCATATTTATACTCAATAACATTAGTTCGTAGATCGAAACAGATACTTTTTGACATCTAGGTTAAACCGTCGTGTTCTATAATAGTCTGCTATAGCCTGTTTGATATTGGTAAAATCAGAATAATAGTTCGATAATATGTTGTACTTTCCCTGTCTCCAACACTCCTCAACTGCATTAAGATAAGGTGAACCAACAGGAAAGTATTCTATCCTTATTGTTCTCTCATTTCTTTGTAGATATTCCTTCACTATCTTGGATCTATGCTGAGTTTTGCTCTGTCTACAATCATAACAAATTTCCTGAATTTCTTTTTCACATCTTCAAGATA
>JAKDMR010000357.1 GCA_030452275.1 Candidatus Nitrosocosmicus sp.
GTGGTGCTAATCTTGAAAGCGCGTAAACAGCAGCTCATTAAGGCTTTAAAATTGCTCTTATGGAAAGAGATATCACAGATAAAACCTGCTTAAATAAATGTTACATAACTTTCAAATTACTAATTTATAATGCAAACATAGTTCAGGTGGCAGAGAATGAAGGAACAATTGGCATTACTTTTAAAGATATGCGAATAGATTTTTACAAAATTGCTAATAGAGTTAATAGAATTACAGATGAGGTTTTTAGCAAGATTAAGAAAGATTTACCATATTCAGAAATCCCAATTTTTCATACTCAAGAACGTCGCTTTCGGTAAAGAGGATTTGATATTTTTGAAGAATTAGGTAGTATTCTCATTCTCATCTGTTTTTAAATCACCAACAAATTTTGAAGCCTCGCCTATGTTTTTAATTTGCAAATCATCACTTCCCGATATTATCCTTGAAACAGTTGGCTTTGCATCCTTACCCAATACTAAAACCTCATGACCTTTTCTGAGAATAGCCAAAGTTATATTATTATCTGTCAGTTTTTGTGCGAATTCCTTTGCCATGTCTAGTTTATCAAACAATCCGTTTTCATTATCAGTTACAAAACTTGCAAACTCTTTTATGGATCTAAATTTGTCCTCTATTTTGTCAATAACTCCTTTTGACTCTTGGTCTTTATCTTCAGAATTCTTCTCTTCATCTCTAGAAGCGTTAAAGAGATGTAATAATTCTGGATTTAATATATCTATATCGATTCTATTAGTATCTGCAGATACATTAATAGCGACTGCGGGATCGTCTTCTATATCTATCAAAACTCGTCCTCCCTTTACAGATTTTAGAGATTTTACTATCCAATTAACAAATAAATCTTCATTGTCAACATTCTTTGATATATTATTATCTGTCAAACAGTCAAGTCAATTCCTTTTCTTTTGGATTCATTTTAGATCTTAAATACATGGCAATTATCGCTTTTACATATTATAAGAAAATAGATATGTTTTACCTATTTCTATAGACTTGTTTGACTGCTGGTATCTCTAATGCCACTAGTAGAAGCATCGTTACTTGAATTTACTACGTTATTGTTGCTGCTTGTGTTACCATCCTCGCCATTACTATTTTGCTTCTTATGCAATTCCCCAGTGATTTTGATGCTGCCTCTAATTGAAAGTTCTCCACCACCTATCTGACTTCCTTGAGGACCCTCAGCTTTAGGCATGTTAATTCTAAAGTCTTCAAAAGTATAAGTTATAGATGCATGTCTACCAGTCAGTTTATTTAAAATTTGATCAATAACTGAAGGAGCTTGCTCTGATACTTTTTGTGCTATTTTCCCGACATCATTATTACCTTGATTCAATTTTTTAATCTATACTATGTATACAGCATACAATATTAACCCCCTCTGGAATTTTAGAGTCAAACTGAATTATTTTTATGCATTTTCAATTCAGAACGAGTTTGTTTACAGAATTTTGTGAAATATTCCGTTTAGTAAATCAACTTTTAGAAATCAGGTATTACTTTGATTACAATTGACTGGTTATAAAGCATGTTAATTATAATCGAGTAATGACAGATAATTTTGTTGATGATGAAGCAAAGAAATTGAAGAATTCACAACAAGACGCTAAAGCAGAGGCTGAAACAGCACAAGATCATGCAGAGGGAAAACCTAGCTCAGAAATACTGAACAAAGCAAAAGAAAAGGTAAAAGACGCCCTTAGTTAATTTTTTTTTATTTACTGCAAGTCTGATTCAAATTTAGAATCTATCTTCATTATCTATATTAAAGCTCTATTATAGATATAAATTTAATCTGCTCGGATGATAACTGTTACTAATATTAATATTCTTAAAGAGGCAGATAAACCGAGATCTGAGTTGGGCTCTATTACTTGGTATTTGGATAATTTGTTCTCTCAAAACATGTCTAATCTCTTAAAGGTAAACTAAATGAAAAGGTCGCTCCTTTCTCATCTTTGTTGTTTTCAACCCATGTGCTACCATCATGAGCTTCGACAATGGCTTTGCAGATATAAAGTCCTAGTCCTGTGCCACCAATTTCAGATGCAGTAAAGAATTTTGAATAGACTTTAGAAAATAATTTAGGGTCTAACCCCGTTCCAGAATCTTTTACCTTGACAATTATTTCTTTTCGATGGTCAGGATTGTTTTTAGTGTCCATATGAGTTGAATTTATAGTAGTAGTAATGACTATCTTACCATTGTCGGTATTTTTAATTGCATTATCTACGAGGTTGATGATTACTTGAGCAATTCTATCTTTATCTGCTTCTATGATAACACCTTTGATGTTGTTGTTTTCTTTGATAAAATTATATGCAGAAGTATCAGTGTATATTAAATCCAAATTTCTCTTGTTGACTTGAATCTGATTTCTAAAATCTTGAACAATTGATGATATCAATTCAGGCAAATTAAATTGCTCTTTGGATAAATTAAGATTGAGATTATCTATTCTTGCCATATCTAATATGTTGGATAAGAGTTTCTGAATTCGATTTGTATTTCTGGCTATGAGTTTAATATATTCTACATTAGTTTTCGGTTCAGACATTATCATTTCAGCGTATCCTAATATTGATTGGGTTGGGGTTCTGAGTTCATGAGCTACGATATCTATAAACTCCTTTTGTTTCAATGCTTGTTGCTTTATCTGTTCATTAGCCATAGCAAGATCTTTAGCGATCCCTATCGATTCGTTATTCATTTTAAAGAGTTTGTGGTTTGCTTCGGTTAGTTTATCGTTGGCAGCAATAAGACTCTGCTCTGATTCTGTCAGGTCTTTTTTAGTTTTTTTAAGATCTTCTATCTTTTTTTTGATGTCGGTATTTGCAACACGAAGAGACTCGTTGGATACTTTCAGGTCTTTGGTCTTGGCTATTAATTCTCCTGTTTTTATTTCTAGATGGTCTTTTATGGATAATCCTTTTCCCTTTTTTTGCTCCTTTTCCTCAGTAGATATGACTATTCGCTATCTAATACTAAAACTACTTTATATAATTAACATAGTTATCTGGATTTATCCTAAAATCTCAAAAGTATATTAGTAATATTTTTTTACATACCCAGTTATTAGACCTCTTGCACAATTAGCCAAAACAGCTATATTTTTGTCTAATGTGTGTG
>JAKDMR010000358.1 GCA_030452275.1 Candidatus Nitrosocosmicus sp.
ACGAAAATGAATGGATATCCAAATTCTAATGTTTATCTGTAACATGAGATAGTCTCTTAATAAATAAACTATATTAAATCAGATTGAAAACAATCTGTATTAGAAGTGATTGTTGACCTAAACTTGAGAGGCAGAAATATCTTGGTAGTAGGGGCCGGCATGGAGGGCGCCAAGAGGATAAAATCGCTGTCCAAACATGATTGTAAAATAATAGTAATAAGCGAAACGGTCAATGAATCACTATACGAAATAGAGGGAAAAAATAATCCAATCATAATAATAAGGAGAAAAATTGAAGATCCAGACATCTTAGATGAATTCAATGATATTTTTGTAGTTTTTGCATCAACCAATGATCCATTTTTGAACAAAAAAATCTTAGAAAGGGCAAGGGAGAAAGGAATACTTTCTTATAGCATCGATAATGCGTCATCAAGTGATTTTTTCTTCACTTCGATTATAAATATTGATGAAATAATTCAGATAGCGATCTCAACATCAGGCAGAAGTCCCTTGATGAGCAAAATAATTAGAGATAGAATTGAAAATGCTATAAAAAATATAATAGGGAAAAAAGATACAGATAATATTAAAATTCAAGAATTTGCCAGAGGACATGTAAGAAACTACATTGAGAATCAACATGAAAGAAGGAAGTTTTTGTACAGCATAGTAGACGATCAAGAGATTCAAGAATTAATAGCAAAAAATAACATAGATAAGGCCAAAGAAAGGATTATTAATACATTAGATAAATGGGAGGATAATAAGAGCAGATGACGCTATATCTAGGAGTACAATCATCACAATTTGTCAATATAAGAGTCACATTTAAAAACTCCCCTATTCACATATTAGAAAAATTTGCTTTTAAAGATATTTTTGACGCTCACCAGCATCTGTTGAATTCAGCTGATTTGCAAGAATGTATAATTTTACAGACATGTAATCGTGTTGAAATTTATGGTGTAGGGTTAAATCCTGATTATGATAATTTAATTAACTCATGGTCTTCTCTAATTAATTTACCAGCAGATCAAGTGAAAAATAACGTAGTAATAAATGACGGGGAAGAAGCTTTAAAACATCTAGTCAAATTAACATCTGGACTCGATTCGTTGGTAGTAGGTGAGGATCAAATTTTAGGTCAGGTCAAAAGATCTCTAGAATTTTCAAGAAAAAACGGGTTTGCAGGTCCGAATCTAAACATACTTTTTGACAAGACAATAAAAATAGGAGGCAGAGTCAGAACTTTAACAGGTATAAACAAAGGAAGCACATCAGTTGGGTCTATGGCAGTAAATTTAGCCTATGAATACTTTGATGACATAAAGGAAAAAGAAATTCTTCTCATCGGCTCTGGAGAAGGAGCTAGTTTAATCGCGAAAGCTTTGAAACAAAGAAACATGAAATTTTTTGTTACAAGTCGAACTTTTGAAAGAGCACGATCATTTGCAGATACTGTAGCTGGTTCTCCCATACCTTTTGAAACGGCTTTAGAAAAAATCAATGACAATATAGATATTGTATTCATCTCAACTGTTGCTCCGTATTATTTACTAACATATGAGAGAATTGCCAATATGATGAAAAACAGAAACAAAGGGTTAATGATTTTTGATTTATCAAATCCTAGAACGGTAGAAGACAAAATTGCTACTCTAAATAATATCAAATTGGTAAATATCGATCAAATTTCAGAAATCGTAGAAAAGAATGTTGGAAGAAGGAAAAAAGAAATTCAATCAGCAGAAAAGATAATAAATGATGAGCTGATAGCAATCAAAGAAATCTTAAAAAGAAAGAGTTCTGAACCAGCTATTATAACCATATTCAAGAATGCAGATTCTATAAGAAATAAAGAATTCAAAAAGGCCTTATCATTAATTAGTAATAGAGTTAGTGATGATGATATAAAGATACTTGAACAGTTTTCTTATGCACTAGTAGAAGGGATATTATCTACACCTATGAATAACTTACGAAAGGAATTCACAAATAATAAAAATGAAAATGAATTAATAAATTTGGCTTTAAAGTTATTTAATTATGAAAAACCGTAACGTGGATAAATCAAGAAACAAGAACAAGAACAAAAGTATAGATAGCGATTTTAGAGATAACACAGCTTTAATTTCAAATAATCATTTTAATTATGAACTCTTTCCAAAAATGCGATTAAGGAGATTAAGAAAAACTGTTGCTATAAGAGAACTCTTCCAAGAGATTCGTTTATCTCCAAAAGACTTTGTTATGCCCCTATTTGTTCAAGAGGGAATAAACAAGAATTTGGAAATAGAATCAATGCCGGGAATATTTAGATATTCACCCGATAAAATTTTGGAAGAAATTGAAGATATTTCAGCCCTTGGAATTAAGGGAATAATTCTCTTTGGGATCCCTTTAAAGAAAGACCTGAATGGGAAAAATTCATTCAATGGCCAAGGTATTGTTCAAGAAACCATCAAATCCATTAAGAAAAACTTTGGAGACAAATTAGCTATAATTACGGATGTATGTCTATGCCAGTATACATCACACGGCCATTGTGGAATCATTCAAGGAAATGAGATAAACAACGACAAATCTTTGGATGTGTTATCAAAGACTGCTTTAAGTCATGCGGTAGCCGGTGCAGATATAGTAGCACCCTCAGCCATGATGGATGGCCAGATAAAAGCACTTAGAGATATTCTGGATGATAATAAATTTAAAGATACGTTAATAATGGGATATTCGGCCAAACAGGCATCATCTTTTTTTTCGCCATTTAGAGACGCAGCACACTCTAGGCCTGAATTTGGAAATAGACTATCATATCAAATGAGCTATCATAATTCAAGAGAAGCAAGTAGAGAAATCAAATCAGATGTAGAAGAAGGCGCAGATGTACTAATGATAAAACCAGCAATACCCAATTTAGATTTAATTTGTGCTGCAAAGCAAAATACCCTTCATCCTATCGCAGCATATAGCGTATCTGGAGAATATTCCATGATAAAAGCAGCTTCATTGAATAATTGGATGGATGAAAATCTTGCTGTTACGGAGTCTCTGACTGCTATCAAACGAGCAGGTGCAAATATTATAATATCTTATTATGCAAAAAAAATGGCAGAAATTTTAAGGAATAATTAAAGTTAAAGTGAAATA
>JAKDMR010000359.1 GCA_030452275.1 Candidatus Nitrosocosmicus sp.
GCGTTATTTCCGCTATTTGCTTGATTTTGTGCATTCAAATTATTACAAGAAATAAAAGTACCAGTCCCTGATACACATAAGGCATTTTGGTTAGAGGATTGTGCTTGACCGATTGCTTGGTTAGCAGTGTTGCTACCACCGCTGCTACTACCACTGCCACCTTGTTGGGCTAATGCGTTATTTCCGCTATTTGCTTGATTTTGTGCATTCAAATTATTACAAGAAATAAGAGTACCAGTCCCTGATACACAAACACCAAGTTGTGTTGAACCTTGTGATTGACCTATACCCTGATTAGCTGAATTACCTTGAGCAAATGCATTCATTGACATCGAAGTTGGCCCTATCAGAAGTAATAATGATAGTGCTACTACTGCTGTAAATGGCGCTAAGATATTTTTCCCACTGTTCATTTTATATTGAATAATAGATTTATTCACCCCCTTATTAACATAAAATAAGTATATGTGGTTTACTAACAAGTTGCAATATTCTAATACTCTAGGATTTCTAGAATTTTGAACCTTAACGTGATTTATTATTGATCAAGTTATGTAGTAGGTTTAGATGGTAATGTACTGAATAAGATGGATATTTTAAATCAAAAATTCTAAATAATTAGATAATTAAACAAAACAGCTGGGGCATATCATGAATCTAAAGAGATACAATTCGTGAATTTAATTATAAGAATTAGAATGTTAATTAACGAAAATCAATTTGTTTACTGTTTACACTATTCTTTACAATTCAATAATTGGGTTCGCCAGATTGATAGTATGGAAGAATATAAAAATATTTTTAGATATCATGCTATCGTATTTGAATATATTTAAATAACATCTCAAGATATTATACATATGAAGCAAATTAGTCGCAAGCAGGACAAGAATATTAGCAAAAGACTATCGACCAAGACAATAGACAGTGAAGATGTTTACAGTATGCTATTAACCATTCCTAAAGGCAAAGTTTCTACCTATGGAGATCTTGCCAAAGCCCTTGGAAATCCAGCAGCTTCAAGGCATATTGGAAAAATATTAAGCAAGAATCCAAATCCGATTAAAGTACCTTGCCACCGGGTCGTGATGTCAAATGGTAAAATAGGTGGATATGCCTTTGGGACACAGAAAAAGAAAGAATTACTACAAAATGAAGGAGTCATTTTTGCTGATGAGTATAGAGTAGACGAATTTAGCAAAGTTCGTTATTATCCGAATAAAGGATAATACAATTATTTAGATAAAGTTTATCCACATATTTTACCGAACACTAACTAGTCGTTATTTGTAGCTCGTCAAAAAATATCAAGTCACTAAAATACGGTAAAATAATAAAAAATATAGATCAAAAAAATATTAAGATGTCTCTAACTCATTGATCCTTTCTGATACCCCTTTCACTTCTTTCTCTAAATCATTTTTGTATTCCTTCAACAAATCTACTTTTTCCTCACGAGTTAGAAAACTTCTTGATTTTTGTACTCCAACAGCGTTTACGCCGCTATAATTACAACCACAACCCATTATTCCACCTCCTCATCCATATCATCGGACATACGATATATAGTATTCAAGATGTATTTATATATATCGGATACCCAATATCTATATTATCTATGCGCGGAGGAATGGACAGAGAGGGAGATGGAGAGGGAAAAGGAGGAGGAGATTGTTGTGACATGAGAGGAATGTTAGGCTTTCTGATCCTTTTTTTGCTTTCGAAAAAACCAATGCATGGTCAAGAACTAGCTGGAGAAATTGCTATTAGAAAAGGTGAGAAAAAACTTAGTCCCGGGACAATATATCCGGCACTAAAAGGTCTAAAAGAATTAGGTTTCATCGTCGAGGAAAGAGATGGAAAAACAATAGTTTATAGTTTAACTGATAAAGGTGAGAAGGCTTTGAAATTAGCTAAAAGAAAATTCATAAAGACTTTTTTTGGTATCTTCCCAGAATGATGTCATCCTATAAAACCTTCTTAGAATGTTGAAGTCTTTATGAAAAAATAGCATTACTTCACAAATAAAAATTGTTAAAAATATTGTTAAAATGACCTTGCGGTCCTATGTAAATATAGTCTTCCAATCAATTAGAAGGTATAAACAATTGCATGTTGTTATTAGTAGTATCAGCAACATACACACGTCCATTGGAATCAATGGTTATACTCTCTGGTTTTGAAAATTCACCAAGGCCCTCACCCGTTTGTCCAAATCCTGTAATATAAGTACCATTTTTTGAAAATATTTGAATACGCTGGTTGTCTGAGTCTGTCACGTATAGATTTTCGGCATTGTCGAATGCTATTACTGCGGGGTAATTAAATTCTCCGGCTCCATTTCCTTCTTTTCCCCAATCTCTAAGATATGTACCGTTGTTGGAGAAAACTTGAATTCGATTATTCCCGTAATCAGGCACAAAAACATTATTTCCATCATCAACCGCAACATCCCAAGGCATATCAAACTGGCCACTCCCTGTACCTCCACCACCCCATGAAGCTATGAACGTACCGTTTGGAGAGAACTTTTGGATTGTATCGAGATCTCTATCAGATACAAAGATGTTATTCTGGGAATCCACTGCAATACCATGTGGATGTAGAAAATTCGCATCACTGTTTTCATTTTCTCCACATGAAGCTATGAACGTACCGTTTGGAGAGAACTTTACAACTCGTTTATTATTTTGATCTGTAATATAAACATTCCCTTGGTTATCAATTTCGTTGCTATGAGGATGATTTAGTGGAATTCCATTGACAGATTGATTTCCCCATTTTAGAATAAAATTTCCATTAATATCATATTTCTTTATTTCATTTGATTGAATATCGTTGACGTACAAGTTATCATTACTATCAACTATTATCCCTTCAGGTTGAAAAATTTGGGTAGAATTTGAGTTTTCAGTTTGTGAAGACACTTCTCTTTTAAAATCAAATTTTGTATCAGTCGATATAAGGCTCGATGAAGTAGGCACATGATTTTGAGCAAAAACAATAATTGTCGAGTAAAACGACGAGATCAAAACGGTGTATATAGTACAACAAAGAAATAATACGTATTTAGTTTGCATACGAGTTCCATATAATGATATTACGGTCGATATATAATATATAATATATAATATATAATATATAATATATA
>JAKDMR010000360.1 GCA_030452275.1 Candidatus Nitrosocosmicus sp.
ATTAACAGCAGTTAGACGAACATACTAACATGTTCTAATTACGCAAGAGCTCTATGTTAATAGCAGAACGATTCATTGCCGATTTAGTCAGAATTCATGGGAAACACCCTGTATCAACGGACGGTGGAACTTGGTATCCACAAGCTTGTAGATTTCTGAAACTAGATCATCACGTGCATTCCTCTTTGGAGAAAAGCCTTATAGAAAGGACAATGCAGTACATCAAGGACAGGACTGAAAGTTTCGACGATTACTTTCCATGTAAGTTAAAGAATTGTAAACTAAAGCATGTAAGAAATTGGCTACAGCTATTTGTAGATCATCATAACAAGAAGTTAGAAGCCGTTAAGTGAACAGGGCCAATTTTACTAAGGTTAAACTTTTTAGTTAGTAAAATCATATTAATGACAATAACTCTCGCTAGGCGGATTTTTTCAACTATTATGGAATGAAATCAATTTAATAGTCAATTGGTTGAGTTTAGTATCTCTATATCCTTTGATGAGCTTATAAGATTCGAATCTAGTTTATAAAATAGATTTCAACCATTAGTAAGTTTTCCCTAGAATTCATGTCAATTAAAGACATAACGATGAATAGTCTTTGTAAAATCTAGATAAAATAGATTATGTATTTATATTTTTAAAATTTAAAGACTATTGAAAATGTTTTCAATCACCTTTCCTTCAGGACGTAAAGTTGTACCCGCTTTGATCGTCGTAGATATGCAGAATGGATTTGTAAGTAAAGGCGGCTCCTATGACAAATTAGGAATGAATACCTCCAATTATAGAGAAATAATACCAAATATCAAAGATTTGATTCAGTTTTGTAGGACGAAAGAAATTCCTATTTTTTATACCGAAGCAGTTAGAGAGGACAGTGGTATCGATCTCTTGACAAAAGTACACAATTTTTTACCTAAATCAAGACAAGAACGACTTAAGTTTCCGATTTGTATAAGAGGTACATGGGATGGGGTTACGATTGACGAGCTAAAGCCTCGAGACGAAGATCATGTTGTCATAAAACGAAGAGATTCTGCTTTTCAAGATACGGAACTACGGGTTTGGCTTCAGAGTGAAGGTGTTAATCTGCTCATCTTAGCAGGAATTGATACATCAATCTGCGTAGAAACATCGCTAAGAGATGGGTTCAACTTAGGTTATGATGTAATATTGATTTCTGATGCCACGGCATCAGGAAATAATGCGCATTACAAGACCACCCTGGAAAGAGTGTCAGATTACTATGGATTAGTAATGAGCATAGAACGGTTTAAAAAAGCAATTAGCGATCTGGATAAGGTGAGGAAGAAGGAGGTAGACTTGAACAGAGCATCAAACACAACATTAAGTTCCTTTTTAAAGGAGTTTAATTTACTTGATCCTAGAACATTCGCTCTTGCTAATGAGACTGAAGATATTAAATAATAGATTCGATTCATAACAAGAAAGTAGTCAACATAGATCAGAAGATTCATCTCTTTTGAATTGTAATATTTATGTTCTTAGATATTTTCATTTGATACTCTGCTTTAACAATTATTCTATATGGCAATTAACGGAGATTCGACGGTAGACAAATAACCCTCAGTGCCAACATACCAATGTAATCTCAATGGCAATGATATGAATCGATCGGTATTTTATAACTTTTGAGTCCTTTTTTAGATTTCAAAAAATAGTTATATCAATATAGATATCATCTAATTCGAAATATTATTTTATATTGATAGGATCTCGCTACCAAAAGGATCTTAATTCCTTGATCTCTATACGAGTGAACCAATAAACAATAGTAACAGATCCCATATACCTCATGGATTCGAAGCCCAAAGAATTCATATCATATTGTACGTTCCCATATTATTCAATTATTCACATCTAGTTTTGTTCTAATGAGGTATATCAGGAAGTGGTAACTTAAAATTTTGACAATTATGAACCATTTGAAATTAGAGATTCTTCCTTTTTATATTAGAAGCATTTTTAATAGCATGATTAAACCATTATTGTCTATCTAGAATTTTTTCGTTCACAATTTAGGCGTTCATGACATTCACTTCAACCAAGTAATTCTCAGAAAATTGTTCAAACATGGAACAAGAAAGAAAAACTACTTCTGGATTCTATTTCCACGGCTAAAGGTAAATGGGAAGATGAGGGTTCAAAAAAACAAGTTGAATACTGCATGAATGTTAAGAACCGATTAGAGATCAAAAAATGGGGGAACTCATATGCATTAAATTATCCAGACGAATTGGATTTGTCAGAAATTACTGATTTAAGCGGTTATGGATTTTATGCAACATTTTTTAGTCCCATATATGTGTTTGAAAAGACTCGGCCTTGGAATAGAATAACACTGACTAAGGATGAAATCCATGAACTTGTTGTAAATGTTTCCCCAGAATTGAAAAATTCATTTCTGGTTGATGGATCCTTTAATGAAGACACTTCAAACATCATGTACGTTACTTTTGATTATCGAGAAATTGCTATAGTTCGTCCTTGGTTTAAGCCAGAATTTTTTCAATCTAGAAACTGGAAGTTAGAGGATGGAACCATGGTATCCGATGTAAGAAGCCTCGGATCGGTAAGATACCTGCATATATTTCCAACATTATTGCAATAAGAAATCTTAAAGTATTCAGAAAAAAACGTCTCAACATTTATGGTTAAGAATTATCGGACAATCTTCGTTACAAAATCTTAACATTTCTGAGCTTGCACCTAAAATAGCTCGTCTCGACAGTTACAAATCTTTCCTAGGTTCGCCGAAAAGAATATCATTTCCCTCTGGGATTTTATTAGAAAAATCAACTTTTCCCAGTTCGTGGGAATCGAAAAATATAAGAAATATTCTTGCTTTTGTTTCGTGTGTTATCAGTTCGGTTCGGATTTGTGCTGGGTTAAATGCTTAAGTTAACAGTCCAAAACCTAATTGAATCCGCTACTCTATCTAACTCAATCACCATTGCACTAACTCCTAAGATTTACATATACCTATGTAACCATGGATAATTATTTGCAATTATTATCAACATGGATAGAATTTTTGTAATGTTTTTTATAATTTCCTTCCAATTCCAAAAGTATTAGAATATTAGACTCTTGTATTTAGTTAGCAAATCCAATATATTTTTTA
>JAKDMR010000361.1 GCA_030452275.1 Candidatus Nitrosocosmicus sp.
AAAGTATCTTAGAAGAATTGGATGTTGGCCAAAGATGTGAGACTTAACTTAGAAAGACTTGGAACTCTTCTGGCTAGCTATTGCAATAGTATGGTATATTCTAATCCTAACATCCATTTACTTTGTACGTTTTGGAGATGGGCTTGGTGCATTGATTGCAGGAATACTCGCTTGGGGAACATTACTATTATGGATCTTAGGTAACGCATATATCGTATTTGGATATCCAATAATAGTACAAGAACCAGGAGTAGATGAAACTTGGAGGGACATGATTGGAATAGTTATTGCAACATGTATTATCTTATCATCCCACAATATCTTTCACAAGATAAGACTGCACAGCTAATTTCATTTTCCCGAAACTTGGATCTGAACTGAGGTTATAGAATCAATAGGATATCATGATTTTATTTTGAACCGTAATCTCGATAATAATGATCCTTGAGGGAGCAAGTTACACTAGTCACAATATTTAGCACTATTTTAATATCCATGTATCAGTAAATAAGAATATGGTTTTCATACGGGTAAAAAAGGTAAAAGGTTTTGATTATTATTATTTGGTAAAGAGCCAATGGGACTCGAAAAGAAAGATATCTATGCAACATACAATAAAATATTTGGGAAAGACTGCTGATGTAACAATTGACAATATTCCTCTTGAATATAAGAATAATCCAAGAATATTATCCCTGTTAGCATCAGTCACTCAAGAACATGAAAACAAAGTGGTAGTAACAGCAGCATTGAAAAAAGGGTTTTTGACGCATAAAAGAATGGTGAAATTGAAAAGATAGTAGATGTTGCAGGAAAATACAAGGAACAGGCAAGCTCAGCTGAATTTTATGATGATATTCTAAGACCTGTTCTATACGATGCTGGATATCTCTGGCGAGAAAATAAATTGGATATCGGAATGGAACATGTTTGCAGCAACATGGCAAACAAAACAATTCACAAGATCACGGATTCAATCAAGCCTAACGACAGGATGGATAATATCGTCATATGTACTCCTGATGGAGAACTCCATAATATAGCATGCAATCTCATCGAATCCGTACTATTTGAAAAAGGGTTTCAAGTTAATAACGTATCACCATCAATTCCCACTGATTCAATGGTTAAATATAAAGAAGAAACTAAACCATGTATGATACTTATTTAAGTTACTCTTAAATATAACATAGGTTTAGCAATAAGGCTCACAAAAAAGATCAGTACAATGTTAAGTATTCCCATTTTAATGGGGGGACTAGCCATAAATTATTGTAGCGATACTGAGAGAAAAAATATGGAAGCTATCAGTCCTTACGTTAGAATAATTGTAAACTACCCATTAAGTGCAATCGTAAAAACTATTAAAAGTATAGCCAAGGATAATGATACAAGAAATGTCAAGAACTTAGAGCAAGAGTTGGTAGTTTAACTAAAAAATCCTTCCTTCAGTAAGATAATGATTGGACAATAAAATGAAAAGTCAAATGCATTAAAAAATTAACTCATTAACATGTCTTTATTTGTAGATGAATGAATATAATAACCGGTATATAATTTATTTAAATGTCTTTAAATCATACACGGATTAGTACATATATCAATACTTCAATGTCTTTCTCTTAATTACTTTAAACAATATTTTGCAACCAAAAACAAATAAAATATTAGAAATTGTCACCAAAATTTTTCATATTGGAATCTACCCGGTCTTGGGGATTTCCAGTTCCTTCGTGTTTATGTTTATGCTCACTTTTATGAACCCTAGCATCCATTTCTTTTTCATGTTCTTCACGTACATGATGTAATCTATCCTTTTCGTGAATGAATTCTTTCCCGCATTTATGGCATTTTAAGATCAACTTATGATGAACTGTTCTATAATGATTCATCAAATCTTCCTCAGAGCTAAATTTTTCTCCATCAACTTCACAAGAATATTTTTTATGAAAGAAATCCACACATCTTCTAGTCATAAGATATTATTAAATTCTTTTATTGCGTACTTGTAACAGCAGGGCCACAATAAGAAAAATCATTATTAATTATATTTCAATTTCAATTTAAGATATTGAATGGTTTTTGTAATAATGGATTTGTCAAATCCATGAAATAAGAATAAAAAACATCTGTAGATGAAGACAGCTATCTATCAGATTGAGAATTTACAATATTCTAAAATATTACATGAATAGATAAAGGATCAGCTTATCAGATTAATTATCCAATCATACATAGGTATACTAGCAACAGCTATGAAAGACATCCTAGAGTTCACAGAAAGATTAGTATTTAATTCCATTCCAGAAGTATCGAAAATTAAACCTCCTGCTTCTTTAGCTATTAAGTAACAGGCGGCCATATCTATTGCCCTTATCTTGTCTCGGATATCAATGTATGCATCTATAGAACCACGTGCAAAATAGCATAATTCTAATGCATTTGCACCCAGGTGCCTAATGTGACTAATTGACGAAACCAATTTTGAAATGGATAAGAAATGGTCTTCCGATAGTCCAGAAATATTTAATCCAATTACCATTTCTTGTATAGAAAGTGCCGGTCCCTTCGCAGTTTGGATCTTCTTTTCATTCATAAATGAACCTGTAGATTGAGAAGCATGGTATAAATCCCCAGATACTAGATTAAAAACCACAGCATCAGTAACGGATTTTAGATTAGTATCTGGAGAGTAAGCAAGCGAACAGCAGTAAAATGGCAATCCACAATTAGCGTTGGTTGTACCGTCAACTCCATCCATAACAACTAGTCCATTATCTTTGCCTTCTATAAAACCGCATTCCTCTCCCACGATGTCGGGATTAAAAGAATTCTTCTTAAGAATCTCAAAAACAGATTTTTCAGCAAGTAAATCAATTTTAGTGGATACATCACCGCCTGCACCGATTCCAAACTTTTCTTGTCCCTCAACGGTTCCAATCAAATCATGTGTATTCTTATAAACACTAACAGCACATTCTTTTAATATATCTAAGATCGGCATATTCAATCACAATATTGTTATTTTAACAAGCAAATAAAAACTATGAAATCAAGATTTAGAGTGTAAGCAAAAGATTCTAGAAGGTTATATACTGGAATATAAGGTAAATCAAGACTTCTAACTACATATTATTTA
>JAKDMR010000362.1 GCA_030452275.1 Candidatus Nitrosocosmicus sp.
CATTTTCTATAGTCTTCAATCGACATAGAAAGTAATTTTTCTATCCATGTAAAATTATTTTTAGACTTAGAAAAATTGCTATTATTGCTAGTGCGTGATTTGGACTTGCTGTTCTTTTCAATTTTTAGAGATATCCTTTTTTGTATAAGATATCTTTTGAAATCTCTGAGAGTATAGTTGATGGCTGGTCTGGTTCCAGACCATTCTCGTATGACTTTTATTTCTTGCATATTTTTGGAGTTAAAGGTTCCTGGCATCCTTACAAGACAAGATCTTATGGATGGCTTGTGTTGTTTATCATTGTTAGATGTAGTGAAATACGAGCCTGCAAATCTCAAGAATTCCGTAGTTAGATCTTTTTGGAAGTGTTTTGCAAGGGCGAAGAATACGCTCTCTTTTTCTAACACAAATCCTGACAATTGTTGGTAGATATGATAGCCATTACCTGTCCATAATATAGTTGGATTTGAACTAGAGTGAAAAGTTTGGGATAATTTTTTAGCAGTTCTTTCCAGTGTCCTATTCAATCTTTCGTTACTGTGATCAAAATCCTTTAAATCCAGGTCTATCATAAAGAAATCAGCAGGTGTCTTATTTTTTATCTGCAAACTTATAGAATATTCTGTTATAAACGGAAATGCGTTAATTCTACAGTCTATAAAATCTGCTTCTCTGTAATAGTCATATATTTGATTAATGGAATCTTGAATGTCTGTTTTATAGTCAATCACTATCTGACCCCCAGTTTTGAAAGTCATAATGGTTCTTGGAAACAATTCATTTTGATGTCTAAAATGAGATAAGATAAACCAGATGTTTCTTTTTATCTTGATTTCTCGTTCCTTTTCGATAATTAGCATTAAGAAAATTCCCTCCCTTGTGGACTATTTTTTATTATTCTGTTTGTTCTATACGGAGGGTCTCTGACATATCAATAATAAAAAATAATGTGTCAAGGGGTGCATTTTTCTTAATAGGTTAATAGTCTGACTAGTTCTTATTTTCTTTGTTTTTTTCACATAATAATGGTTGATATCATTCCACATTATGATCATCATCCTCTTTTCCTAGTTTTTCGTTTACGAGTTGTTTATGATGCTCTTTACCAAAGTTATCTCTGAGACTTTTAAATTCAGCTGAGAGAAACCAGTCAAATGTTGGATCTAACTTATATTGAATGAGTTGTTGTCGTACTATTGAACCATCATAACCTCCTCCTTCTCCTAACTCGATCTTTTTAACTATACCAAGCACCATAAATTCCGTCATGGTTCTGAGTGCAGTAGGTTTAGTTATCATTAGATGTTCCTCAATATCTGGTGTTTCAACTAATCCGTTTCTTTGTAGTAGATAATCAAATATTATTACTCTTTCTTTTGAAGCAGTTGAAAGAACTACTTTAATCAAAAGAGGTGTATCCTCCATAGTAATGTAGTTTCTCCCCTCTGTCAAGGCATGGCTTTTGGCAAGGTTCTTTAGTTGCTCAATGGCTCTACTGGGTCCTTCAATTGTAGGAAAAGTATAAGCATAATCTGAACCCTGATGATCTTTAGTTTCCCATGTTGGAACTACCCCTCTAAGGACTGCCAAGAGTTTTGACAGTCGTATGATTATTCTAATTGCATTTTGGTCATCTATACTTTTCCCAAAAGGTTTCTTACTTGAGTTGTCGTCATAGGCATTGAGCTCATTATGCCATGGGACCTTAATATTTCCATGCGAGTCTTTCATTGCAATGGGACATATATCAAACCAGTTAAGGTAATCCCACAAAACTTTTTTTATATCATCTATTTTTTGCTTGAATCCATTATTACTGTTCTCATCTTGGATTTGTTTCAGATAATATTCTTCACTCTTTGGGTATGTTTTTAATCTAAAAAAATAGATCTTTGGACCTAGAGTTCCTAATAATTTGTGCACTTTTCTTGGGATTTCTACAGCTGCTCCTATCCACACAAACATCATTTTCTTATTGTATCCGCGGTGTCCTTGAGCACCTGAATCAGACTCGTAACCATGGCCATCTAAAACTCTAGTAATTATACCCAACAGTTCGTTAAGTTCTTCTTCTCTCTTTGCAAAAACGGGTGAGAGCTCTGGAGACAAAAAAATCTTGTCCTGAATTTTAGGCAATAAATCTATCTTTTGCAACTGTTCCAAACTCACCGCAGTATTATGAGAAACAAATGATTTTGGACTAAAGCTATCAGTATAAAATGTATTGGGGTATCCTCTGAGCAGTTCTATTACTGCGGTCTTAAATGAGCTGGGCGGTCCCAAGATTATTCCTGAAAATGGTAGTGAGCAATCCTTGATATTGAGAATAAATTTAATGGTTAAAGCAAATTCCAACGGTTCCCATAATTCTGGTATCAGGTAGTCGATAATTTCTTTAAGACTATAACGTTTTGCTAAAAGAGTATTCTGCCATTTTTCGTATGATATTTCTACATATGTTGAATCATCATATGGGTTGACAAATATATTCTCTTGATCGTTGTCTGTTGTTTTATCATTATGTTCATCCTTAAAATCTAAAATTAATTCATAGTTGTTATCTAAGGTATCAAGAATGTGTTCTATGTGATTTTTCTCTACCTTCTTTTGTGTTAGCTGCCGTCTTGTCCTATTGATGAACTTGTTCCAGTCATCAACGATTGAAAGGAGAAATTTCTTGTTGTTATATTCTTCGTTTAGTGTCAATACAACAAGATTAGTGTCTTTATTCTGCTTGAGTATTACAAAACTAGACACAATTTCATCTTTTCTCAATTCTTCAGAAAGATCCAGACTAATATCTCCTTTCCTAACATCGCTATACTTACCATGAAAATTAATATCTCTCTGTTTGTCGTTATGGGGTTTATCTAGATCCTCAAAAGATTTATTAAATTTGTCGTTTGAATCATAATCGTTAGTTTCTATCATTTTTTTCACCATGTTTTAAGCTTTTTCTACAATGATCTTGTTCGAATCATACCTTACCTTTACAAAATCTCCTTTACCTAAACCTAGTTTTAGAGCATATAATTTCGGAAGAACGATTGAAAAGGAATGTTCTCCTACCAAGCTCTGAACTTTCCTGTATTGCTCTTTATTGTCTTCTATATTTTCTACATTTTCTGAAATGTTCAT
>JAKDMR010000363.1 GCA_030452275.1 Candidatus Nitrosocosmicus sp.
TGATACTCTATGAGACTAGCTTTATTCGTTTGGAATTATGACCCAGCCTCAGATATATGAACTTGAGCAGATTTAGAAAGAATTTCTTGCCCTGATTTGTATTCTAAAGGTCCATTCAAAGCCAGATATATTCCAAATATAGCATCACCCCATTCCATCCGCTTAATACAGCTTGCCAAATGTGAATCGACATATTCCTCACCTATGAGATTGAGGATCAGAGTTGATGGATCGGTACTTGAGGAGATCAATTTTCTTGTTCCTATTACTTTTCCATTTATTAACTCGACGCCTACTGCTCTACTATTTTCTAGTATTATTTTTTTGACTCGAGAACTAGTCATTATTTGTCCCCCTTTTGATTGCAGATAATTGGCAAGTGCAATTGGTAGGTTAACGAATCCACCTTTGACTACATTATTACCCCCGTCTTGGATTATAGAAGAAAACAAATAGCATAGTTCGCCACCACCTGCATCATCTGGAGAAAGGCCCACAAATGGAGCAAAACTACCAAACATTGCTTTAACTTCATCAGATTCAAAATTTTCATTACACCAAGAACGCATTGACTGAGTTTGCCGACGATATTTATCTCCTGCAAGTTCTAGTGCCTCAAATTTAGTATCGTTTTCCATAGATGTACTTTTTGTGTCTCCTTGGTTAACTGGCGGTGTATTCAACATTGATACAATCAAATCTCTATCTGTCAAGTATTCATCAAACATTTTCTTCCAAGATCCAGCGTCTCTATCAGAATATTTTCTAATACTGTCTAATGTTTTTTCCATAGACTTGTACATGGATATATGGCCATGATTATTTGGAAATAGATGTGATAAGGATACTTCAGGGTGTATTAGTTCAAAGCCATGAGTTTTGAGATCTAGTTCATCGGGAACTGGAGATAAAGTGGCAAGAGAATACCCAAATGCGTGAACATCAGATTTAAAACCTGGTAAAGTTATCTCTTCAGTTAGCGTCATTCCACCAATTGAAATGTAATCTTCTAAAACCAAGACCCTTAATCCTGCTTTTGCAAGATAACAAGCACAGGTCAATCCGTTATGACCCGCGCCTATAACTAAAGCATCGTAATATACAGAAGGCGAGTTGGCTGTTGTCAATACAAGTTTGGTTTGAAATAAAGGATATTAAACTTTACATGTACTAACAAATTTTTGCTTTCATTCCTGACATAATTATGAGCCAATTACTAAATGGTCATCTGTAATATTGAGCAATACACTACATTAAGAAGAATAAATGGTTAATGAAAGTTACCTCCATTCGTAGAACTTAATTATTTCCATGTTAATCACAAAGTTTGGGGAAATTATCAAGAACTCATTAATAATTAAGAAATCAAGAAATACCCTATCTAATTGTATCCTATATCGTTACTATAATAAGTAGCATGTTCGGTGGGATTAAGTCCCATATGGTACAAGGGTTCGGGAGAAATCATGAGATACCCACTGAGGTTTGTTAACTGCGATTATCTAGTTTGTGGCGCCATGATGTGGACAACTACTTTTGAAAGAAATGTATTAATCATTCTATATAGTCATTTGAAATACCAAATTTGCTTTACTTAGTTTCCATGCATTGATATAGTTTGATACAGTAGAACTTGTTCCTGATGGTTTTGCGATTTCGGACTCATCTGAAGACGAGTCAGACGGGATAGTAAGATCTTTCGATTTGACATCTGAAATAGCTGTCAATGAAGGTTCAGATGTTGTTACTGGTGTTGATGAGATAGATTTCAGAGTAACAATCCCTTTATCTTCTGTTATGACGATCGCCACAAAAATCAAGGTACTAAAAAAGATTGAAAATATTGATGTTAGTTTCATCATTTGGTTGGTATCTTGTTGTGAATTGATGTTTCGAAAATTCATAAGAATGATTGAAAATCTGGACTAATAATGTCCACGTTTTTGTTGTAATTAATTGCAATCAAGTGCGATTTTGTTTAGTTTCATTTCATCATAATATAGACCCGTATACTATGCGGGTTCGGTGGAAAGAGTTGGAGTTTAAAGCGATAAACTTTCATTCAGTGTATCAAATATTTGTATCGTCATATAGAATGTAGGTTCAGTCAAAACCAAATTGCTCTCATGCAGAGCATGTAAACTTTGAACCTAGTTAATAGCTAACATACAATAATGTAGGATGCTGCAAGATTTTAATATCGTCAGAGCCCAATTTACTGTGCACAAGCATTCATAAATAAGTGCTATTGCTATTTATACAATGATTTTTAACTTTTGCTTCAGGAATTATTATCCATATCTGTCGAGCAGAGCTGTAGTAGGTTGCATGTTGTTATCCATAATACTTGTAACTATCCTTCCAAATACTTACCAGTCTTCAATGGCTCAAAATACTGTATCTGATGATGACTCGATTACAATAAAAAGAACTGCGACCTCTGTAGGTGGAGCCCAGACTCCTGGTCATGAGGATCATCAAATAGTAATGGCTACACCTCCAGTTGAAGATGGAAAAGTGTGGGTAGGAAAAGTAACTTGGATCTCTAGCGAACCAATTGAAGTAGGATGGAGATTAGGTTACAATCAGAGTGGAACAGACACGGAGCATAGTAATGTGGCAACGATTCAGTTCGACAACAGAACTTTAGCATCGGCTAACTTAACTGGGATTACTCCTTTTGCAACATTTGGTACTACTGATTTCGTAGCGGATCAATTAGTTTTCCATTCTACAAACAATACCGCATTTACGGTGACGTACGCAATGGATGTAGTCGCTAAAAATATAACCAATTCACTGTACCTATTCCATAAATAGCACCAAATCGATAATTCAATCGCAGTGGTAATTCCTACATCGCATCTCTCTACCTATTCACTTTTTTTAGGGTTATTTCAGAAGGTTCGGTTAACAGTTGTATATAAGATGACCTATGTCTTGGTGTAATCTAACCGGGTTCGTTTAGATATCACAACATCTTTAGCTTGCCATTCTGGTTTCATCATTATGAGGGACACATTCCTCAGGCTGATTGCTGATGATGAAAGAAACATGGTATATGATATAAGTCAAGTGTCATAGTTTCTGTCGTTATTCCACGTTCCAAATCTATTTTC
>JAKDMR010000029.1 GCA_030452275.1 Candidatus Nitrosocosmicus sp.
AGTATATCATTGTCACTAATATTGTATATTTTTCTAAAATTTTCTATTATTTCTTTATCTTCTGCTTGTACCCTCTTTGCCATACCGAGAATTGGGGTGCCTGTATAGTGAAAAGCCATTGGAAAGAGTACATTAAATCCTCTCAACCTCTTATATCTGGCATGCACATCTGCTATGGTGTATGTTCTTCCATGTCCAATATGCTGTGGTGAGTTTGGATATGGATAGGCAACTGTAATAAAAAATTTCTCTTTGCCTGGAACAGGATCTGATGTATTTATCGCATTTTGCTCCCAAATTTGTAACCATTTGCTTTCAATTGAATTCCAGATATTGGCCTCCATCTACCTTCCCTATCCTCAATTAAACATTACGGCTACGGTTATTTCAAAATTCGTAACCTGCTTCTCAAATTTTTTTTTTGATAAAAAGGGATTAGAAAACATAGATTTATCAAAAAAGCATTGAACAAAGACTTGATTAGACTGGGATAAAAATGACAATTGATCAAGGTTAAGATAATTTAATTTCACAATTCTAAAAAATTTGTTCCCTCTTATATTTAGGTTGTCAAATCAAAACCCGGGAATTAAGAAACTAGCCAGGAAAATCAGGCTTCATGTTTTTTTTTAATTAAGTGGCCATGAACTTGGAAGTGTAAATTATTAAACGCACCAAGTATTTTGTTATTTGAACTTGTTTTACGGTAAAAATGGATTTGGGATATGTTCTGAAACGCTTAATTTGACCTTGCAATGAAATTAGTATGTAATTGAATAAGTACCAAAATTATTCAAAGTATAAAAACGGAATAATAATCCCGTCATTGATCGGTATAGTTTTATTCATTATTCTTTATCCTTATTCTCGCCTGACTACCCCGGGAGGCGAAATTTTCTTGTCTGATTCATTATACTCACTTGCTGCAACAGTACTGATAGCATATTTAGCTTGCCTTTTTCTTTTATTTTTAAGTATTTACAAGTATTTTTTTTCAAAGTCAAAAATGGAAAATAATCCGGAACATTTGTTATACCATTTGCAATCTCCTTTTAGGTCATCAAAGTACAAACTCATTTTTGCAATATCTAGTCTGATTTATTTTGCTTTTTTTGGGTTTCTATCAAATATTTTTATTTATTTCGTCGATGAAAATACTGTTTTTTCAATTTATCCTGTTCCTCCATCTGAGCATGTGACGGATGAAACAAACGGATCCCATTCAACCAATTCAACCAATCATCACCAAAATGCGTCAGAAAAAGCCAATCTAAATATATATCAAACTAGTAGCATTGTTTACCCTAATTACAAACTCATTATTTGTTGTAACTACATTGGTTATCTCCCAATGCTAATTCTTCAATTAAATGAAAGCCTATCTATTCTAATAATCCCATTGAACTTGATAATAGGGATAACACTTTCTGTATTAGTTGGCTTGAATGTTACCTTAAACTTATTCATTTTATCTAGGAATCGAACTATTGGATTGTCAAAAAGGAACCTATTTGGAGCTGTAGGAATTTCTACCGGATTGTTTGTAGGATGTCCAACCTGCACAGGGAGTTTATTTTACTCTCTGGTGGGTTTTAGTTCCATGGTGCTTTTATCATCACTAAACATTTATCAGATCTTATTCGTGGTAATTAGCATACCAATGCTCTTTGGATCTCTAATTTTGATGATGAATATTCTTCGAAAAGTATATCTTAAATCTTGCCAAATAAAATGAGTAATCCAAATTCCTAAAAAAAATGGTGGATGAATTCCTAGTTTACTTTTATTCTCTATCTATGAATTCTTCAGGTGAAGGAGGTTCTGGAGCGATACCCTTTCTTTTCCTTATGTCCGTTATGATATTTCTTATGACTGATTGAGGAACTGCTTGCCACGTCTTAAAATAAGTACTCCACATTGCTTTACCAGCTGTTCCCCCTCTCATCAATTCAGACAAATCAAAAGTTTCTGAGGCAGGTACTTCGCCTAAGATAATAGCTATTACACCCTTTTGGTCCACATTTAGCAATTTACCTCTTTTACCGGATAATATGCCGGCTACAGTACCAATTTGTTCCTGTGGACATTTTACTTCTATCCCTAAGATTGGTTCTAACAACACAGGATCGGCTATCAACATGGATCCCAGCATTGCTCGTCTTGTCGCAGGCATCAATTGAGCCAAACCCCTGTGTGCTGGATCCTCGTGAGGGACAAAGTGGTGTAATACAAAGCGTAAACCTCTGACAGATTCTTGGGCGATCGGCCCTGAATGAATTACGTCCTCAAAACCTGATTTTATTGAATCCATGGACTCTTGAATGAACTGAACTCCTTTTGTCTCGTCAGAAAGCATATTTCCAGTTGGGTCAACAGTAACGACGCTCCTAGCGTCATCTGTACTCCAACCCTTTTCCCTAAGGAGGCGAGACATTTCCTTTTTGTCCATATCCTCGCGTAATTGTCCTGTCCTAATCATATCAATAACTTCCTCACTCAATGGTTCTACCCTCAAAAATATCTTATTGTGTTTGTTTGGTGATTTGCTCATTATTGGTCCTGCTCTTCCTCTAATGGTTTCTCTGTAGTTGATCAAAGGCTGTGTTGTTTTAATATCTAAGCCCAATTCCTGCAACAAGGATGTTGCAATTTCAAGATGCAAGACACCCATACCCGCCATTAATGTTTCTCCAGTTTCTTCATTGATCTTTACAATAAGATTTGGATCCTCTACAGTTATCCTTCTCAACCCTTCAACAAGCTTTGGTAAATCTTTTGGATGCTTGGGTTCAACAGCAATAGTAACTACGGGTTCAGAAACATACTTTATTGATTCAAATGCAGGAACGTTTTTAATAGTGGAAATAGTTTCACCTGCCACAGCATAATCCAATCCTAATAAAGCAGGAATATTACCACATGGAATTACACTTACTACCTCACGTGTGTTACCCATGTATATATTCACAGATTGTACTTTTCCTGATCGCTTTGCATCTATGAGATAGACTTCGTCTCCATCTTTGATCGTACCAGAAAACAATCTACCAGTCGCGACTCTACCGGCTTGTGGATCAACGTTAATTGTTGTTACCATCATCAAAACCGGCCCATTTTCGTCACAATTTAAGAGAGCCTTTCCAATGTCAGAATCCAAATCGCCCTGCCAAATTTTTGGAATTCTATATTTTTGTGCCACATGAGGTGGAGGATGATGTTGAACTACCATCCCCAGTACTGCGTCATGCAAGGGTGCTCTTTCGGAAAGCTTTTTGATTGATGTAGAATCCGTCGATGTGTATGCATCGTAAACGTCTTTGAAGCTAATCCCCTTTTTCTGTGCTACCTTAAAATTAAAACCCCATCTATCCTTTGCAGATCCGAACGCAACAGTATTTCCTTGAATGCTTACCTTCCATTTTTCCTTTAGTTCAGGTTCGGCGTAGAGATCTACTAATCTGTTAAACTCTGCGATAATGTTAGATAGCCATTTTTGCATGGCCGCTGGATCCAAACGCAATTCTTTGACCAGCCTGTCTATTTTGTTTATATATAAAACTGGTCTAACCCTTTCTTCTAATGCTTGTCGTGTTACTGTTTCAGTCTGAGTCATTATACCTTCTACCGAATCTGATACCACAACTACCCCATCGATTGCTCTTAGGGCTCTAGTTACTCGACCCGTAAAATCAATGTGCCCAGGAGTATCTATCATATTTATGACATATTCCTTCCCATCATCATTTTCGTAAAACAAAGTCACATTTGCTCCTCTAATTGTCATTTGTCTATTCTGTTCGAGTTTCATGGAATCCAAGGCCAAAGCTTGTCCTGCAACACTTGGGGAAATAATTCCCGAAGCAGCTAAAAGACTATCACTCATTGTTGTTTTACCATGATCTACATGGGCAATAACCCCGAAATTTCTAATTTGATCTTTATTTCCAATTATCCTGAGAATATCTTGAGTCGATTTAAACTTGGGCATCCTATATTTCAAAAAAGTTTTTTTAGGGTTATTAAACCTTCCTTGCGTATGCTAATGTATGAAAACCTTTGCAAACTAGAGACGGACATTCTAACATTCGACGTATTACTACAAAATCTAAAGACAGATGGAAATGGATTGTAGGCTACGATAGGACTAACCTTTCCAATAAGGCGGACTCAACTTGGAAAGTCATAATAACGAGTCCATGTTACAAAATTATAGAAAGTCAAAGATCGCCTTACCTGATAACTTATATGACAACAACTAATCAAAAAAAATGTTAACATGGTGCTAGAAATTAGGGTAGGACATACACCCGATGCTGATGATGCTTTCATGTTTTACGCAATAGAAAATGAGCTCATCCCAATGGGAGACTTTAAAATTATACACCAAGTAGATGACATTGAAAAACTAAACAAGCAAGCAATTAACCATGAACTCGAAGTCACGGCTATATCCGCACATGCACTTGCATTTCTTACAGATTATAAGATACTAAATAGTGGAGGAAGTTTTGGGGTTAACTACGGCCCAATTATTATTTCTTATAAAAAATCCATGGATGATATATCAAACAATATTGTTGGAATTCCAGGGTATATGACTTCTGCTTATCTTTTGATGTCGATAGCCCTTGGGAAGCAAAATTGCTCTGAAATGCTTTTCAGCGATATTCCTAAAGCGATTATTAATGGAACTGTTGACTATGGTCTAGTAATACACGAATCTCAGATTACCTACTCTAAGGACGATTTTAATAAGTTGTTTGATTTGGGTGAATGGTGGAATGAAAAAACCAATGGATTGCCCGTCCCCCTAGGAATCAATGTGGCTAGTACCAAATTGATGAATAACAATATGATTAAAGCCTTTGATTCTCTCCTGCAAAATTCAATCAAATACAGTCTAAATCATCCCGAAGAGGCTGTTGAATTTTCTACCAAATATGGCAGGGGAACAGAAAAGTCAACACTAACCAAATTTGTAAAAATGTATGTAAACTCCTATACCATAGATATGGGAGAAGATGGAAGAAAGGCTATTTCTAGGATGTTTGATATGGCACGAGAAAAAGGCATTATTAAGAGTAACCCTCCCTTAAACTATTCTTATTGAAAATGGAGTTATAATTCGAACCTTTATAGTTCCTCATCTCATGACATTGTTGTCATAGAGTTAATAGTTTTGTATCGTCATGTGTTCTAATTTAACTTCCAAAAAATAAATCGAGTTAAGACATGGTAGGGATAGATCTTCAGGGATGGTAGCTAGATACATCCAATAAATTTGAAATTAAGAATGTGTCAAAAATCTCATTGCAAAGTTTACTTTATTGTCTTAAAAAAAGTGTCTCGTTGTATGGGATTACGCTTGATTTCTCTGACCAGAAATTTGAGTTCTTGAATAGATATCTGATTTGATTTACCTGCAGCCTTAAAAATTTCCTCTGAAAAAGCTGTTCCAACCAAGTCATTTCCTCCATAGCATAATGCAACTTGAGCCAATTTTTTACCTAAAGCAATCCAATACACTGAGACATTTTCGAGCACCCGGCCTAGCAAGAGCCTGGATATGGCTATTATTCTTAGATCGTAAAGTGATGGGCTTTCAGAAACGAGGGTGTGCTCCCTTTCTAACTGCGTATTTTCCAAGCTAAATTTCAGTGGAATAAATGTTGTAAATCCTTCAGTTTTCTTATTTAATTCCCTTAACTTTATTATATGATCAACAATGTCTTCGGGTGTTTCAATGTGGCCGAAAAGCATTGTGCAATTACCTTTCAAGCCAATTTTATGAGCCTCATGGGCTGTGTCTAACCATTCTTTCCCTGAACACTTGCCTAACACAATCTTGTCACGGGTATGCTTACTAAATATCTCCGCACCACCGCCAGGCAATGCATCTAGGCCTGCATATTTCAACCTCTCTAAAACTTCCTTGACTGAATTTTTGGTTACCCTGGATATGAAAAAAATCTCGGCTGGGGTAAGGGCCTTTATTATTACCTTAGGAAAACGATTTTTTAATGATTTAAACATGCTTTCATAATATTCCATTCCCAATTTAGGGTTGAATCCGCCAACGATATGAAGTTCAGTGGCACCTAGGTCATTTAAAGCAAATTCTGCTCTTTTTACAATTTGTTCATTTGATAATGTATACGCATCATCATCCTTTTCCTTTCTATAAAAAGCACAGAGCTGACAACTAGCAGCACAAACATTAGTATAATTTAGGTAGTAAGATGATACAAAACTTACGTTATCTCCACGAATTTCTTTTCTTAGTTGGTTCGCAGCATTTCCTAATAAAAACAGATTTTCATTCTTAAGTAAATCGACTCCTTCATTAAACGTCAACTCATCACCTGACATCACCTTCTCTAAGGCACCACTAGGTTTTATGAGAGTATTAGGCAACATAAAACTTACAACATGAAAAAATATAAGTGCTTTTAATGCCTAAAGACATTTAGCAAAAATCAAAGAATAAATTAAACCAAGATTAAGTTTAAACAATCATTGCAAAATACTCAGGTTCATCATGATATTTTTAAACACTCTGAAATTGAGGATACGATAGACAGAATGCTAGAAAATCATGAGATTAAGTTAAATGATATTATTTACTTATTAGAATCACAAGAGATTCAACGCCTAGGGTTAGCAGGTAACTTCATTAGAGAAAACATGTACGGTAAAAATGTTACTTTTATTAATAATATTATATTAAATTATACGAATGTTTGTGTTACTTATTGTAAGTTTTGTGCATTTTATAGACCACCCGGACACGAGGAGTCATACACAGTATCAAAGGAAGAAATCTTAAATAGAGTCGTTTTCGCCAAGGCCAACTACAATATAAAACAAGTCCTCTTCCAAGGTGGACATAATCCAAAATTAAATACTGAATATTTTGAAGATATTTTTAGGACACTCAAAGCTAAATGTCCAGACGTTGCAATTCATGGATTATCAGCTTCAGAGGTAGATATGATAGCAAGAGTTGATAGGACATCACCATTAGAGGTATTGGAGCGCTTGCAATTCGCGGGTCTTGAATCGCTACCCGGAGCAGGCGCAGAAATTCTAGTTGATGAAGTTAAAGATGTCATAAGTCCCTTAAAAATATCCAGCCAAACATGGTTAGATATTATGGAAAAGGCCCATAGTATCGGAATAAAATCCTCCGCCACGATGATGTATGGAACTGTAGAGTCCGTGGAACAGAGGGCTCGTCACATTCTTAAGATTGCAGATTTGCAAAGAAAAACCAAGGGGTTTATGGCATTTATACCCTGGAGTTTTGAACCAAATAAAACGGAAATTCAGGGTAGCGGGCTAGTACAACATTCTATGGGCGGTTTTGAATTATTAAAAATGATTTCAGTATCTAGGATTGTCTTTAAGAGTCTGATAGATCACCTCCAATCATCGTGGCTAACAAATGGTATTGGGATGGCGCAATTAGCAATTTATCACGGATCGGATGACTTTGGAGGAACTCTCATAGGAGAGGAAGTTGTAAGTGCTACTGGTGCAAGGTCCACAGAATTGTTGTCAAAGAACATAATCACAGCCATAAAGGCCATGGGATACATACCAGCAGAAAGAAACAACTCATATGATATTATAAAACATTATTAGAAAAAAAAGCGAGGAAGTTCTGTAAGCAAAACCTGTAATAAGAAATTGCCTGGACTACAAACCAGAGCCTTTATAAATAGATTTATAAATGTATTTTCATAAACTTTACAATTGTGCCAGTTGGAATAGACGACATGGCTATCTACGTTCCGAAACTTTATATAGATTACAAAGACTTCGCTGAAGCAAGAGGAATAGATCCTCAAAAACTAGAATATGGAATAGGAATCAAAAAGATGGCCTTAGCCGACGCTAATCAAGATCCAGCAAGTATGGCTGCAAATGCTTGCATGAGATTAATGAAGAATAACGATCTTAATCCCCAGGATATCGGAAGAATTTATGTAGCTACTGAATCTGGATTAGACGAATCAAAGGCAATGAATTCCTTTGTAATTGGAATGTTAGAACAGGTATATGGTGAAAGTACTCTTGAACATGCAGGCGGTATAGAATGCAAGTTTGCATGTGTGAGCGGTTCGTACGCCCTATATGATAATACAAATTGGATCCGTGCTGGAGAGAGTAACGATAAGGCAGCTATAGTCATTGTTAGCGATATTGCAAAATATGACATTGGTTCTACAGGAGAATATACTCAAGGCGCCGGCGCTGTTGCATTACTGATAAAGGAAAATCCAAGACTGTTATCTTTTGATGAGAAAGTCACTTCAACTATCATAAAAAATGAGTATGATTTTTATCGACCTTTTGGAAAGGAAACACCATTAGTAAATGGCTTATACTCTAACTTGCTCTATCTGATTCAAGTAAGAAAGGCCCTTGAGACTTACAAGGAAAAGGCAATTAAATCGGGCATTATTCAAATTGGAAAGGATGAATCAATTATAGATCATATTGATTATATCAGTGTACATTTACCTTATAGAAGGATGGGCGAAAAGGCTTTGGCCTATTTGCTGAGGCATGAATGGAGACATTTATCTAGATGGGAGAATATAATTTCTGAAATAGGAACGGATGAGCCTGTTCCCAAAGACCCCAGAGGTACTATTGAATCAATCATAGCTGACACAGACTTTATGAAGGCCGATGAAAAATTTAGAAGAGAGTTTATGAAAACTAAGCACTATAAAGAAGTTTTTGACAATAAGATGTCCTCATCTTTGCAGGCATCTGCTGTGATAGGTAACCTATACACTGCTTCTATGTATATGGGATTACGAAGTTTATTAGAATTTGAATTCTTAAAGGGTGCAGATTTGTTTAATAGGCGAATAGGTTTTGGTTCTTACGGTAGTGGATGTAGTGCTATGGTATTTTCTGGAGTTATCCAAGAAAACTATAAAGATCTGGTAAAACGTATGGATCTAGAAAAGGATATAGGTCAAAGAACAAAGATATCAATTAAGGATTACGAAATATTACACAAAAATACTCGCAAATATGACGAGGCCTTTTTGAACGCAGAGGATGAATTTATTCTTATAAACATAGGAGGCACAACAGCTGATAGGGCTGGATTTAGAGAGTATTGTTATGCATCATGATCTTTGGGTGCTATATGTAGAATCCAATATGGTATTTCAGACCAAATGATTTTTATGTAGTCATCTGATTATTTTATACTTTATTTTTTGTTTCCTGAAAAGTTCAACTAACACATTGGATTGTTCTCTATTTTCAAGTTCCAAGCTCAGATATACTCCCGCTGTTCCAGCAGGAATATTCGAACTAAGTCTGTCGTGAACAACTTCAACAATATTCACATTTGCTTGTGCAATTTCATCAACTATATTTCTCAAGGCCCCCGGTTTATCTTTGAGTTCAATAAATAATTTTATTAGTCTACCAGTTTGCATCAATCCCTTTGCAACTACTTGACCTAGTAGATACATGTCAACATTGCCACCCGATAATATAGATACAATGTTCTTGTTTTTTGGAATCTTCTTCTTATTTGAAATTAAATAAGCTAGAGATGCAGCTCCCGCGGGTTCCGTTACAATTTTTGAACGTTCCATCAGTAAGAACATAGTCTTTACTATAGAAAGGTCATCCACTAATACAATATCATCAACCTTGTCTTTTATTATCTCATAAGGTAATTTTCCAGGCGATTTTACAGAAATCCCATCGGCTATTGTGTGGCCTTCCTGAACTTTGGTAATTTTCCCCTTTTTGATGGCCTTTTTCATAGAAGGAAAAGCTGTAGATTCCACCCCAATTATACTAACTTTAGGATTAATTGTCTTTATTGCTAATGATACTCCCGCTATTAAGCCGCCCCCACCGACTGGAACATACACCTCGTCAATATTCTTCAAATCCTCGAGAATCTCAAGGCCCACTGTTCCTTGCCCTGCAATCACATCAGGATCATCAAAGGCCGGTACAATGGTTCTACCCTCTTTTGTTGCAATCTCCCTTGCATATATGGACGATTCATCATAGTTAT
Source organism: Candidatus Nitrosocosmicus sp. (assembly GCA_030452275.1). Lineage (GTDB taxonomy): Archaea > Thermoproteota > Nitrososphaeria > Nitrososphaerales > Nitrososphaeraceae > Nitrosocosmicus. Next base: position 10,064 of record JAKDMR010000029.1, read on the forward strand.
TTCCTTCCAAAATTACATTTGCACCATACGACCTAGTAGCCGCAATTTTGGCTGGAGAGGCATTCTTTGGCATGACTATAGTACACGACATGTTATTCATAGCCGAGGCATATGCCACCCCTTGAGCATGGTTTCCAGCAGATGCTGCAATAACGCCTCCAGTTTTTGAAGCAGCGTCTAACCTATCAATCATGGTCACTGCACCTCTCACCTTAAATGAACCAGTTTTTTGATAGCACTCTAATTTTAGAAAAATATTATTGCCACACATACTTGAAAAGGTATTGGATCGTATTAGATCAATTTTTCTAATTGACGATTTTGCTAATACCTTTTGTGCCTCTCTTATGCTGTTTAGATTTATTTTGGAAATTTTTTTTCTCAAAGAAATGGTAATACAGGGTTTATTTAAATTTAGTTCCGTTAACGGTATGGTTAGTTTTTTTGTGCCAAGTTAGAAAAATACTGGATAATTTTCTTTATATTGGCCCATTTTTCCAAAGTTATTTTTCTGTCTAGCCTTCCAACAATACGGTGCGAATTTAACTTTCTATATAAACCTCATAGTATTCATGTCCTATATGGAATTGAAATGGAAAATGTATATATCCTTTTAACAACGGGTCTTTTAAACAGTAATTCCTGATCGGAATCCTGAATGCTTATTTTTTAAATATATAGTCTATCTTTTAAAATCTCTAGACATTCTATTAAATAAGGCATGCATCTTGCGGTTCCTTCTTGTATCCGTGTAGGCATCTCTCCGATCAAGAATTTGTTGACTGGAAAGAAAAGATTTGTCCCAAAATTATAGATTGGAAAAAATGGAATGAGAAATAATAGAGGAAAACTGATGCGAAAACCCCTAAATTACTTCTCACCCATGTACTACGGTGTAAGGCAACAGTAAAGTAGGCAATATGAATAGCATCTAGTGCAATTTTGTTTAGAAAATAAATTATTTAGTTTGTATCATGGTTATTGAAATTGAGAATATTTTGGAGAAAATAAATCAAGGATGAGGACAGCCCTGCAGGGCATCAACGTCAGGCAATGATAAAAACCCTTCTCACGCTTTCCTATTAACTAAATCCTCCGAGATTATCGAAAGATTCAAAAATATTTATCACATGAATGTAGCCCTACTTTGGACCATCCGTACATCCTTCAAGATGTTGTGAATATTTCATTTGCCGTTAGTGCTTTCGCTGAATACAATTTGTAAGATCAGTATATATTGCTGATCCAGATTTTCATTCTAGAAATCCAGAATCTGTACGACATGGATTATTTTACTAGAATATGGTCCAGATACTACTACCAAATAGTATCTTGAAACAGTTTCATTCTTATTTGAAGAATATAATACTATTTCTGTGTTTTATTCTATCCAGCGGCCCTGTTAACTTAAGCATTTGAAAAAGAGGAAATTCGGGTTGTCACCGGACTAAATGAGACAATATCGACAAGATTCCTTGCATTTTAAGCAGGATTTATGACCTTTTGTACTGAAATGATTCATCTTAATCGATATGAAATATTGGGAAGCATTTGAAAAATTACCTAAAGTTAACAGGGATTACCCAGACATGAGAACTCTATTAGGCAGGTTAGTGATTATTGGATAATGGCATGGGAGATTGTTCTTGCCTTTGTCTAATAATTTCATCACACCTTCGTTTTAGGCCACCCTCACGGGGTTTTATTCGTAATTTGTTTCCACAACAGGGACAATAATTATTAGTTTGCCAATCTAGATATATCTGACAAATTTGACATCGCTTTTGTCCTTCTGCATACCTAAGCGTGAAGCCCCCTCCTCCATGAGTCGCTTTATGTCTCACACAAACGCCTTTACAAGCCATAAGAGGTAATATACAATTCTTGTTCTAAAAACTTGTATCATGATTTTTGTTTTAGAGAATAACTTTAAAAAGAAAAGCAGAAAACATCATATGCAACAGAACACGCATGTCAGCTAGATTATATTGATAACTCTTTTTGCGTGAGAGATTCCAGGCTGATTGGAGGCATCCGATATGCATCACAATATCAGATCAAGTCATGAAATTTTGTAAATTCACGAATAAATTTGAGCGATTGTAGGATCATGTTCTTAATTCATTTTTCATCAAGTCATATAAAAATTCTAGTTCGTTATTTATAGCGTCAATTATTTCTTTTGGTATTTTTTCAAAATTAATTACAGAAGTCTTTTCTTTGGTTTTTTTATTCTTTATCATTTCAAAATCGACATACATAACCATTCCATTTTCGCCTTGGAGCATTTTATTCTGATCAAGCGAAGCCAAGTCAATACGATAGGTCTCAATTGTCAGATTCTCAAGTTCTTTTTTCAACTTTGCTATTTGGTCATTGTTCTTTTCTATATTTGGGTAATTTTCCTCAATGGATAAAGCTTTTTCTATGAGGCTTTTGGACAAATCATTCCGTGTGAATAATTCTTCAAATAATTGGGTATTATCGACATCCTTATATCCTAATTGCTCGAGTTCAAGTTTTATTATTTGATCACCTTTTATAGTGATCTCATTTTTTGCACTGTTGTTTAATTGTTCCAAATCACGAATTTGTTTAGATATTTGGATAACTTGTTTATCAATTTGA
>JAKDMR010000364.1 GCA_030452275.1 Candidatus Nitrosocosmicus sp.
TGATGATGGCTGGAAGTTACGACTAACGTGTTCTAATTACGCAAGAAGTCTATTCAATAAATGAAAAATTGTCTTCCGATAGCAAGAAAACCTATGAATTGAATTTCTCCTATTTCCTAAAAACACACTAATACGGTTGGGATTCTTTAGGATTGTATTTAACTTAGACTCTATTTCCGTCTTCTACTTCAATAATCTGGTCGTCAGGGTATTTGACCACCTTAATGTTACAATGCTTACACTCGTAGTATTGAATGTCTTGCCTATGACTGATAGATCCATTCAACCAGATCATCATATTTCTGCATCTTAAGCAAGCCATAGTCATAAACATGTGTGACAAATCTGTGATATTAAATTCTTTTGATTTATAATAAATTAGATTGAGGTCGTTTAGTAGATCTATATTTGTGCATCACATAACCCACATAACCCGCAAACTAGGAACGATCGCTACTTACACAATCATTTATATAATAAGGACAAATGGTAAAATTATGAGTTTGTACCCCGAGCTTAGAGTTATGAACAGTGACAATGTACCAAAACTTGCAATTGGTATCTTAGCCGCCATAGCGATTTTTAGTATATATATAGTTGGATATGACCAAGGGCAGCTTTTTAGCATGGTACAAGGAAGCGAAGCCTTTGACACGATGTGGCTCCATGAATTTACTCATGATATAAGACACACTGCCGGTTTTCCGTGTCACTAGCACCCTATAAATCTTTTCGTTTTAGTATGATATACTCGTAGATAAAATAATATTCCACCTATTTTTCCAATCCATTTATTCAAAATTACCGCCAAAAAACCTACATTATTTCATGAATTTATAGCAGATTATTTCGTTGTCTTTTAACCATGATTTCTATGTTGTAAAACTTATATTAAAATTGTATATGATAGAGATCGTAACCATGAGTAAAAAAATAAATGTGGCAATTGCCGGCGTAGGAAATTGCGCTTCTGCTCTCATTCAGGGAATTCACTATTATAATTCTAATTCATCCTCTAAGGATTCTGTCGGTCTTACTTCATTTAACCTTGGTGGCTATGAGCCAAGAGACATTAATTTTGTTGCTGCGTTTGATATTGCCGAATCAAAAGTAGGAAAGGACCTGTCTGAAGCTATCCTCTCACCACCAAACAATGCCCTGCAAATTATTGATATTCCTCCTGCTGGAATTAAAGTTCAAAAAGGTGACGTGCTAGATGGCGCAGGAAGGCATTTCTCAGAAGTAGTAAAACTTTCTGATGGGATGAATGTAGATGTTTACGATACACTTAAAGAAACACATGCCGATATCTTGATTAATTATTTGCCTGTGGGTAGTAGAGAGGCTAGCCGATACTATGCAGAAAAATGCCTAGAAGCAGGTGTTTGTTTTATTAATGCAATCCCAGTTTTCATATCGTCAGATTCTGTTTGGCAAAAACGCTTCGTTGAAAAAAATGTTCCGTGTGCAGGAGATGATGTAATGAGCCAATTGGGAGCTACTGTAGTTCACAAGACACTGGCAAAGCTGTGGGTGGATAGAGGAGTATCGATAGATGAGACATATCAATTGAATATTGGTGGGGATATGGATTTCTATAATATGTTAGACGAGGATCGATTGGAAGACAAACGAGTTAGCAAAACTTCAGCCGTTAAGGCAATGATACCATATGACGTGCCAATGAGGATAGGTCCATCTGATTACGTCAGTTTTCTTCGTAACGATAAAGTTTGCTATATTTATATGAAAGGTAGATTTTTTGGAAAGGTCCCACTAGAATTAGATGTAAAACTACGTGTCCCGGATGCATATAACAGTTCAGGTGTGATGATCGATGCAATTAGAGGCGCCAAAATTGCACTTGATAGAAACATTTCTGGACCTTTAGAGAGTATTTCTGCATATTGTTTTAAGCACCCTCCAGTTCAAATGTCATATTCAACCGCGAAATCTAATTTCATTGATTTCATCGATGGAAAAAAGGATCGATAGACCATGCTTGGTTTATTTTCAACGGCCAAATATCTATATTGATTCTTAAACTTATTTTAGCATATATGTTGGTTTAGCTAGATCAGTAATATCTATCCAACATTTTGCAATCTTATCAAGACAAGAGATACTGTTTATCATTGCAATAGAATAAGAATCGTTTATCACGATCTCTTTGTTAGATGTTATATGCTTTTTTAATTCCGAAATTGATTCTTTGAATTCTTCATAGTTTTCATTTACCTTAAACGCCTTATCCCTACTTGTACTTGTAAAAGCCTCGATGGAAAAGTGCTGCATTTCTTCGAGTGAGTATCCAATTTTTCTAATCAAGTCGGCGATCTGCTTTTTTTCCTTAAGTTCAGATAAGTAGGATATTAATTCTGCTATTAAATCTCCAGCAGTTTCTAGATAGTTAGCTGCTATCCTGTAATCAAGCATATCGATATTGCTTAGATTCAGGTTGCTCGCAAGTTTTTTGTTCATAATAGCTGTTCTTATTAGTCTAACTAGGAGGAAATATTGCCTGTCTATTTCATCGTCTCGACTGTCAATTTTTTTCTTTAAATCACTCCCAAAACCTTCACTAAGTGAACGAATCGTTTCCTTGAACATTCCTGTTATGATCGAATTCATCATACTCAATATTTTTTCAATGTTTAAGGTCCTCGCATCAATTAAGAATTGAAGATGTATGTTATAGCTATTCTCATCAACAATTTCTAATCCAATTAATTTTCTAGTAGCCCTTTTTATTGTTTCACTATCCTCAAATGAAATTTGATTCTTCGAATGTATATTTATCATATTATACCCCAACAGATAAGCGCCAAAAATCTTATTTAAGAGGATTTTGATTAATTTATCTTTAATTTCTACCTGATCAGCAATATCACTATTTGATTCATTGATATCATCTTGCTGTCCATACTCAAATTCTATTTTTATTTCTTCGTCTTGGTAATTATTATAAATTGAGACGGTGTTATCAGTATTAGTTTCTATGGTTATGCTCTTTCCCTTACTCAAGGAATTTTTCTTTATCCAATCATTTGGAAGCGATATAAGTATACTACTGCCAATTTGTTGTAATATTCGAGTATATATTGTCATAAT
>JAKDMR010000365.1 GCA_030452275.1 Candidatus Nitrosocosmicus sp.
AGTAGTTATATTTGTTAATTCAATATTCTTTTGTTTGATTGATATACCGGACCTCTATTCTGTTTACAGCAGTTCAGGTTACATTGGTATATTTTTGATCAGCTTTATTGGTAGTATTATTCCATTTATTCCAGTCCCTTATTTTCCAGTCTTAGTCACTTCAGCTTTAGATAAAAGTCTGGACCCAAACCTAATTGTTTTAGCGAGTACTATTGGTGCAGTTCTGGCCAAAACAATAATCTTTACCGCAAGCTATTACGGTAGGAACATTCTAAGTAAAAAGACAAAAACCCGTATGCTTCCTCTTCAAAAACTATTAGGTAAATATGGTGACATAGGGGTTTTTGTGGCCGCCTTAACTCCTATACCAGATGATCTGGTATATATCCCCCTAGGTATTGCCAAATACAGCCTACCTAAATTTGCGATATTTACCTTCGCAGGCAAGTTTATTCTAGGAGCAGCAATTGTGTGGGGTACCGTATTTTTGGGCCGACCAATAATGGATAGATTCCTTGTTGTAACGGATTATAATAATGAATATTCGACTATTTTGATTTCTATATTAACTGTATTACTATTAGCCTTGGTATTATTTTTTACATTTAAATTTGATTGGGCTAAAATAATTGGCAAATGGTTTCCCTGGGCTATAGATAATCCTGACGGTAATCCTGATGGTAATACTGACGATGACCAAAAAAAAAATAACTAGCATATTTATTTAGATAACATTTTAACATAATTTTCTTCACCTAAATTATTTTCTAATGTTTAATAACAAAAAAATACCATATATCATGTCTAAAAATGGATAGCGACTCAAATATCGATTTCAATGTTCTGTTTAAAAAAGGTTATAAAGAACTTGGGATTAATTGGCTTGATAATTTAGAAAATGATGATGACTATTTGACTACTATAATGACGGATTTTCAAACCTTATTTCCAGAGATCAAGGTTGTAAATCCATATATGATTTTGTTGAAAACGATAACTTTTGTAATACAAAAAAATACCTTTGTATTACAAAAGAGCGATGTATATGATTTTTTTATAATGTCATACAAGTTTTTGATAGATCATTTGATAAAAAAACAGGTCAATTCTATTCCATTTACTTTGTCTACCTTCGACAATGTTGTTTTTGAAATTTGTAATGACTTCCTTCATACCTATGATACTTTTGACAAAAATATGAAAATTCAGTTTCCTAGCTTACTAGTAGATGTTCTTTCCATAATATTTTTCAAGTCAGATTTAGATGGCAAAAAGGTATCTCTTTTTCAGTTAAAGACTTACTATGAATCCAAAAAATCATCCTTGCTAGAGCATGTTTATTCTTATCCATCAAAAGAACTACAATTTTTGCCAGGAAAGTCTGTTAAGAATTCAAAAGAACTAATTGATAATCTAGATACTGTTAGGATGCCTTCTGATATGAAAAAAACCTACACTGATATTAAACGAGACAATTCTCCGTCCTATGCCTCTGAATTAGTAAACACTGGTTCCATGACGGATGAAATGGTATTAAGATTAGCACAAATTGTTCAGAGGGATCCTGATCAAGTCAAAAAATCTTTATCTGTATTACCTGAGAAAGAACTACAAAAGCTACATGACATTTGTAATAATTATAATAAGGTTCTTCGATATGGTAAGCTCATTGAATTAAAAGATTTTAAAACAGAAATCGAATCTGAACTTGGTCGTTCCTTGTCTGATAAACAAATCAGGCATTCACAAATTTCAATCAAAAAGGTCCAATTTTATGTAGAAAACATTTTGGATGGTAAATTCGAAACGCATTTGACTCACGGGATTAATCATGTTAAACATAATTTTGAATATGGTTATAGATTGGTTGGCTTAATCAGTAACACAAAATCAAAGAATAAAAAAAGCATTTGCTAAGGTCTATACAAATGATTCGTTCCATTTCCTATTTCGGTTGTCAGAATTTTGATACCTGACCATAGAAAAATGAATTTGTATCATACCATTGCAAAAACAAGATCAAATCGAATGTTATTCTAAAATATGAACTGCGCTATTGACCTGAGTTCGATGAATCAGGATTTGTTATTTAACTACTAGCGTTAGAAGATCTCTATGTATCGACTTTAAATATATATACTGGTTACATAAAACTAAAGATTTCTCTTATTTTCTCTTCCATTTTACATCCTTGATCTTTATGAAGATTATTCAGCATCCTATCATAATCATTAACGAATTTATAGAATTAATTCGACTGATTTCAAAATCTTTCTTTGCTGTTGAATACTTTGGTGGTTCATTCAAGCCATTATGGCAAGTGCTCTTACGGGTGAGCCAGAACAGTTCTTTAATTTTAATGGTAATGCCACAAAAGTGAATTTTTTATTCAGTAGTTTATCTAGGTTTATCAGATTTTCTATTATTGGAATGTCATTAGCGCTAAAAATTCTGTGCGAATTATAGTCATGATCGGTAGCGGGATCAATACTGGGACCATCAATACCTACTAGATTTATCTCAGCTTCAGCCAGATGTTTTGCTGCTGATTCTGATAGTCCAGGGTTTTTATTGAAATACTTATCCAAAGCTCTATTCAATACCCAATTTGTGTTGATTAAGATGGTATCATTCTTCATAATGTTATAATTTCTCAGATCACTTACTTCGATCTTTTCGTTATCTTCTTTTTCAATTTTTAATACCTTAATATTTTCGTTAATTGTCAGCCTGTTAAGAGGAATTTTTTCTACCGTGATGCCATGCTTTTGAAAGTGATAAGGCGCATCCACATGGGTGCCTACATGGGTACTAGAAAACAATACTTCTGAAGCATATTTGTGATTGTCGAAATTTGACCACTGTAAAATGTTTACTTTTGGTGAATCTGGAAAAACTTGAATGTGTTCATCAATTTCCAGTGTGAGATCGATTATCTGCAATTGTTCTCACAAGAGGTTTTCAATGGCCCTATTTAGCATTATTCATAATTTCTAAATTAAATCTGGATTTTTTCTTAACAATTAGATGAAGTAACCACTTCAGTACATTAAATCGCTTATTTTGGTGAGTATCTTTAAAAACAATACTACGTAACATTTTAATTA
>JAKDMR010000366.1 GCA_030452275.1 Candidatus Nitrosocosmicus sp.
AATATGATTTTGAATGGTAGCTGACGTTATATTCCTGCCAATTATGCGGAGGCATAAAGTATTGAGAAACCATTTAATTACATTTATGTTATTTTGTCTCTATTAAGTAGTAAAAAGTAAAGTGGGCCTGGTGGGCTTCGAATCCATGAGGTACATGGGATTTGTTCTATTATTTAACATTTTAAATTTGTGTTTAGTTATGATTGCTGTTTTCTGAATGTTTAGTCTATATTATCAAATCAAATACTAACTGGCATTTAGGACATCTGATTATTTTGAACTTAGCGTTTATGTAAATGTGTATCATTCGACCTTGGATCAAACTAAGCCGTCAAAGAGTGAATTATTGATATGAGTTTGGGTTAGATTATTTAGATATAGGATCTTACATGTTGCATACACCATGCATCTACTCATCCAAAAAATCAAGCGCTATAAAGTTTCCCTAGAATTGTTTCCGATATATCCAAAACTTTCGGCTTTTTGTAAATTGCACAATGATTGCTCAATAATTAATTAACGGAGTTTCACTAATTTAATATAATATTGCGGTGACCTATAGAATGTGTAGAAGATTATTCTATTTTCTTGTCTTTAAATCTATTAATCCAATAATCTAAGGAATCATCAGGGATCAAAAAAGAGGTGGATGTAGCCTCACTAGTTCCACGATGTCCTTTAGGAATTCCCGGCCAATGAAAAAATGTAAGAAGAGTACCTGGTCTACCTAATTCATCACCATAATAAATGTGATATGAAGTAAGATCATCTTGATTTACGGTCAATTTTACCAATCGGAGTCCTAAATTATTTGCATAAAAATCAAATTTTTTTTGTGCATCACCTGTTTTAGCCGTAACATGATGTATTCAAAAAACATTCTGCATATGTATAAAAATACAAGGTTTATGTAATTATGTATTGCATTTATTTCCGATCTCTAGAGAGAAAGTCGTATCTAAATACAACATAATCGATTGCCCCCTTACTGATGTATGCGTTGCATTCCCTGCTCTATCTGCTATAGAAGCGGGATATGATATTGTAGCTGCCATAGATGGTTCTGGGACCATTAACAAAACTGTACGAGAGACAGCAGTGCCGCGAATGATTCAGGCAGGAGCCACTATAATGACAGGGTTTCCAATAATGGCTGAACTTCAAGGAGATTGGAAAAAATCTACTATTCCAGACATGGTACGGTCATTACAGAACATCGCCAAAGTATGGTCTTATTGTAAGTAGTTATGTTACAAATAAACCAGGTCAGAGGATAATACCAAAGAATTTCAAAATGTATAATAAGTAGCTTATTCCTTTAATGTAAATGAAACAAGAGTTTTTTATTTTACCAAATCAATTTTTATTTTTTATAAGTTTAAGCGTCAAGCCATATCATAATTGTTAATCTAAAAAATATGTAACCTCGAGCTATTAGGGATTGAACAAATTCATTTATCATCAAGTCAAATATAGTCTTAAGAATACGATAATCGCCTTTTAATACCGCGAGGACGATACCTACTAACATTTAGAAGGTGATTTTTACGAACTATTTCCAGAGAATAATTTGCGATGGGTTTCAGTACTTATCATCCTTAAAGTTAATTGTGTTATGAGTTCCATCGCAGAATGGCTTATTGTTTGAGGCACCACATCTACAGAGAGTATGATGTTCTTTAGATGCATTATCATCAATTTGTACTTCTCCCAATAATTCAATATCTCCGGTAACCAAATAGGGACCGCTTTTTGACACAGTGATCATAGGCTCTCTTTTATCCAGATCCTTGTACTCTATTCCATCAATTGAATAACTTAGCGCACCAGATGGACATTTTCTTATTGTTTCTATGATTTCTTCTTTAGTAGCTTCATCAGGATTAATCCATGGTCTTGAATTTAGTTTGAACACAGAAGAAAGATTTTCAACACAGTAGGCTGCATGAGAACATATGGAACGATTATCATGTATTGTTATACTTTCTCCCTTGTAGTCTTTTTTTATCTTTTTTGGAGTTGTTGGATTTTGTCCTTTGTTATTATTATTGCTTGAAAAGTTAATCAAACTGTGACTACAATCGCAGAATGGCTTATTGTTTGAGGCACCGCACCTGCATAATACTACTCCTCTTAACGTAGATAATGTTTGGCCACTAGAATTTTGCAAGTTTTCCACCAATTTTGGCTCCATATCATTAAACAGGTAAAGAGGTCCATTAGGTAGTGGTAAAATCTTGGGTTTTGTACTGTCTAGTTTTGTTTCTGTAGTTATTCTATTTGTTTTATTATTTGTTGCAGTTATTTCTTAGTCATACCTTAGTACTTCTATCAACTTATTTCACAAAACCTTGGTCGATGTAACACCATTTCCAAGATTCACATGGTTCATATGATTTGATTATTGGATGTTTAGTGTCTTGAAAGTGTTTGGTTCCGTGTTTGTTAGGAGAAGAATCACAGCAGCCAGCATGACCACAGGTTAAGCAAAGTCGTAAATGAACCCCGCCAGAGCCTATTTTTTCACATTCTTCACAACCCTTCGTATTTCCCTCTTTTTTGCCTATATCCACTTGTTGGATATGTTCACATTGATTTGCAGATTTATTTTGACTTGATGATATAATTTCTTATTATATCAACATAATAATTAAATCTCGCAGTACTGACAGAGTTACCAAGTAATATTTTTCTAACCTATTTTTTGTACTACTTTTTGAAGATTACATTTCTGGATTTTTTAACTCTAGTTTATTTTTTATTTTATGAGAATGCCACTTATCAACCCAATTATTCAGCTGATGTAATATTGGTTGAAGCTCTTTGGTCCTTGTGGTCAGACTATATTCCACCCTAATTGGAACTTGAGGGAATAATTTTTTTGATATCAATCCTTCTCGTTCAAGTTCCAATAACCTGTCGGACAATACAGTACTGCTTATTTCAGGTATCAGTCTTTTAAGTTCATTGAATCTAACTACTCCATTGGTACTTAGATTCTTTAAAATGTGTAATGACCATCTTCTTCCCAAAATCTCCCATATGTCAACTACTTCACATTTTTCTTCTTCCATTACTAACAGTAATATATTACTA
>JAKDMR010000030.1 GCA_030452275.1 Candidatus Nitrosocosmicus sp.
ATTAAGAACAAGTAGCATTCTTTCTTTCACTTTCACATTCTTTTCAGTTCTACAAGCCCTCTCAAACGATGCCTTGTATGTAACAGTCAAAGATATACAGAAAGAGAAGGTAATCCACCTAGCTATAAATATTTGGAGAAACCCAAGAATGACCTAGAATCATGGTTCATGTAATTATGTTAATCGGTATAGGATAGCCTGTTTTGGTCAAAGATTTTCATGTAGTCAGGACCGAAATTATCATATCCACTCATTTCTTACCAAGTTGTAAACTTTTTTTCTAGTATCGTCTAGACTATTTTTTTCAATTATTAGACCTTGTTCTTTCAACTCTTCTATTGAGGTCTGAACTGTTCGTCTTGGAAGATTTGTTACATAAATCAATTCACTCTGATCAATAGGATGTTTGTTTCGAATTATATAATGAATAAATTTAGTGGCCGGACTTCCCTCTGGTCCTTTTTTGACTGGAGTAATACTAAAACTAGCCTTTGAAAGAAACCCTCTTCTCTGAGATTCGACAGATAATACATTATCCAATCGTATTTCTCCAAGATTTACCCTCTGACCAAATTCAGCTACCAAGACTGCCTGTTGTATTTCCAAAGGTGCTTCAAAAATAATACTATTTGGAGATATCTTTGATGTAATTGCTGAAAGAAGGTTCCACTTTATATCTCCTTTCTCATCATATATACCTACACTATATCCCAAATTGGCTTCAAGTATTATTTTTTCTTGGCTAATTTCTAAAACTTCATTCATTTTCTTTACGGTCTCCTCCATTGAAAGTTGTCTTCTGGGATCTTTATTTCCAATCTTCCACTGTGCTCTAATATCATAAGAACCAAGAATTTTTATTATTTTTTTCTTATCTTCCAATGTTAAATGAATACTGTTTTCACTTATCTCGATCAGATCAAATCCTAGTCTTTTGACACTTTCAACAAATTTCTCAAATACTTTTTCACGGATTGCATATTCAGTTAGTGTGCTTCCGGTTGATACCAATACGTTTACACTGTGGTAAAAATCAATTCTCTTGATTAAACTTTCTTCTTTCAAAAGAAGAGGAAAAGCACTATAAATCTTGACCATATCGATATAAGAAGAAATGGTCTCGAAATTTTCTTTATCAAATCCTTGGAATTTATCTATAATGTACGTAATCCCATCATGACGTGGTTTTTTGTAATCAATTCGATCATCACTAAAGCTTTCTAACATAAGCCAATGTATGCAGATTTTACATATAATGAAATTGATATGCGCACTTTTGTCTCTTTACACTAATACGCAGGTTATAATTTTCATATAACGTGGTAATTTGACATACTTTAAGATCTTTTAGATAATATTCTAACAGTGCTAATTATAGGAGATTTATTGATTAATTATTTTGTTCTTACTAAAAGATGTATAAATCTCTAGATATCTGCAATTTTAGCGTGTATCCGCGCAAGTTACGTATAAGAATCTGATTATATAATGTCAAGTCCATTTGCTAATTGTGTCTAACTTAGATGTTCCATTACAAACTAATGAAAAATCAATTCTTGAACTCGAAAATATTTTCAAAGAATATAGTGATAGAAAGAACAAAACCCACACAAAACTTATAGTTATCAATAATCTTAACCTTACCATTAAGAAAAGCGAGTTTGTTACTATTGTTGGTCCATCGGGTTGCGGAAAAAGTACGATACTCAATTTAGTTGCAGGACTAGATCAAGTGTTTGATGGACAAATAAACGTAGATGATAAACCGATCTCAATATCTCCAAGTACTGACCGTGTGGTTGTGTTCCAAGAGGGAGCTTTGTTTCCTTGGTTAACAGTTTATGGAAATATTGAATTTGGATTGGCTATTGCAAAGGTTCCCAAAGATAAGAGAAAAGAAAAAGTGATGAAACTGATCGAAATGGTACAGCTTTCCAATTTTACTAATGCATATATTCATCAACTTTCAGGCGGAATGAAACAACGAGTTGCAATAGCCAGAGCTTTAGCTTTAAATCCAAAAATCTTGTTAATGGATGAACCATTTGCTGCTTTAGATGTCCAGACACGAAAGATGCTATATAGTCATATTTTAAGAATTCATGAGGAAACAAAAAAAACAATACTCTTTGTAACCCATAATATCCATGAAGCAGTAGCCCTAGGTGACAGAGTAATTATAATGTCTCCAAAATTGGCAAATATTAAAAAGCAAATTATTGTTAATATTCCACGGCCGCGCAGTATCGATCATCCGCTTGTAGAATCAATCACTAGAGCGATACTCTCTGAATCAGATGAGTCATTCGTAAATGGTGGTGTAGCAGAGATAGAACCTGATAATGTAGATATAAATAACAACGTTATTCCGACAGTAAGATAAAAGCAAAGATGCTAAAACTAAAAGTTCAAAAAAGAGTGGCAGATAAAAAAATAAATCTCGATGGCTTTTTAAACACCATTTTGTTTATTGCTGTTTTTATAGGTATATGGCAACTAGCTTATTTAAGTGGAATTTGGCCTAAGGTGTCGTTACCTCCACCTATAATGGTGATAGAATCATTTTATGATCTTATTCAAGACAATACATTGCTGATAAGTATTGGAATGACGCTTTATAGGCTCTTGATTGGATTTGCGGCTTCTGTAGTTATTGGTGTTGGTGTAGGACTTGCAATGGTAAGGTTTACTGGGTTTGGTAAAACAATGAGCTCCTTTGCAATAGGACTGCAGTCATTTCCAAGTGTTGCTTGGATACCTTTTGCTATATTGTTTATTGGTCTAAATGATGCAGGGATTTTATTTGTAGTTATCATGAGTTCCGTATTTTCAGTAATGATGTCAGCGTATAGTGGTATAAGAAATATACCTACAATCTATCTAAAGGCTGCAAAAAATATGGGAGCAAAGGGTTTCTCTTTGTTTAGATATTTGATGATCCCGGCAGCTACTCCTGCATTGATAATAGGGATCAAACAAGCTTGGTCTTTTGCATGGCACGCACTTGTAGGAGCGGAAATATTGATGGCCGCATCCATAGGGATAGGACATATACTGCTGGTAGGAAGGGAATTTTTACTAATGGATCAGATAATAGCTTCCATGATTACTATTTTTGCATTAGGAATGATATTCGATAAGGTAATATTTGCTAAATTAGAAGATAAGGTTAGAGAAAAATGGGGATTAAGACAGGAACAAGACATAGAGAACAGATAAATCGACAAATGACGTACTCAAGTCTTATTCTAATTATGAGTATTTCAACATTTGGTTGTATCTGTGCATCACGAGCTTTTTGCAAAACTGTCATACATTTAGCATTTTCTGCTTATTTCAAATTACCAATAGATAGCTTAAAGAGAAGAATATTTACTACATGAACTCAAAAGTGAAATTAGGTATATCCTTTGCAATTATTCTTGGAGTCATAGTATCCTCTAATCCTAATTTTAATTGGTCGTTTTTGTCTGGTCAAGACCCAAATCCAGATAAAACAGTTAGCCAAGATAACTCTTTAGAATCAGAAACCTTAAACCTTGGATTTTTTCCGAATCTAAACCATGCTCAAGTAATTATAGGAATTGGGAACGGTAATTTTAACAAGTCTCTTACTAGTAATGAGGAACATAAAAATATTACATTCAATCCACATGTTTTTAGTTCTGGGCCTTCGCTCATGAACGCATTGTATTCTGGTCAGCTGGATGTAGCATATGTTGGTCCTGATTCTATTATTGATGGATACATTCTATTTGGAGGTAATGAATTTCGAATAATATCTGGAGCTTCAAGCGGCGGTGCTTCTTTTGTAGTAAGAAATGACTTGGGTATTGAAACTGTTGATGATTTAGGCGGTAAGAAATTTGCAACTCCACAGTTAGGTAATACACAAGATGTGGCCTTGAGAAGCTATTTGGTTGATAATGGCTATAACACGGTTGATAATGGAGGAAACGTAACAGTGGTTGCTTTAGAGCCTGGTGATATAGTCTCTCAATTTAAAAACAAAGAGATTGATGGAGCTTGGGTGCCCGAACCAGTAACTACTATACTAACAGAACAAGCAAATGGCAAAGTCTTTGTCGATGAAAGGGATCTATGGCCAGATGGTAAATTTGTCACAACCAACATTATTGTTAGAACAGATTACCTAAGTGAAAATCCCGATGTTATAAAAAAGCTACTAGAAGCCCATGTGGATGAAACACTTTGGATTAATGAAAAACTAACCAAAACTAATAATATAGAAGTAGATAACAATAATGATGAAGAAGCGAAGCCTGTATCTGCAGCCTTTAACAAGGGATTAATGAATATTACAGGCAAAACATTTCCTGATAATTTACTAAAAGAGGCACTTTCTAGAATAGATTTTACCTTCGACCCATTTTCAAATACACTTGTAAATATTACTGAGGATGCAAACGATTTGGGCTTTATTAGTATGAAATCAGATTGGAATAAAGAACTTCTAAAGCTATATGATTTAACACTCTTAAATGAGGTACTAAGTGAAAATGGTTTGGAAAAGATAAAAAGCTTTAATTTATCTAAGTAGCTTATTTTTCATCTTTTATCTCTATCGTTCTTTCACTACCTATTGTTTCTCTATCAACGTACATGCATGTCTAGAGTATAAATTATACTACTCTAGTATAAATGATCGATATGCAATTGTTAATGACAGTACTTTTTTTGAATCATAAAGTACGGGTATAGATAATCCAAATGAAATTGAAAAGATGTATAAAGCGAATTATCCAATATTGAAATTGCAATTTGTGTTAGTTACTAAAATTTGCTTCAAATACAATCTTATACGTTTGATTTACACATTTACTTCAAAAACAGCATATTGACGATGAATAATAAACAACTTTCTGGCAATGATTAATGATGAAACAAAAATTTAAAGTACCAAACTTCAGTGTTTCTAGAGATCACTATCAAAAGAGAAGGAAATCTCTTTCTATGGCATTAGCTATGGCCATCACTGCACTCGCGTTAATTGCTGCACCCATATCCGTAGCAAATGCGCAAACAGTAGGTGATTCAAAGAAAACACTTAGAATTGGATACTATCCTAACATTACTCACGCTCAAGCGGTTATAGGATTAAACAATGGAGATTTTCAAAAATCATTAGGAGATAATGTTACTGTTGAAAAATACTTGTTTAATGCAGGTCCTGAGGCTGTTGAATCCTTATTAGCTGATAGGGTCGATGTCTCTTACATCGGCCCCAACCCAGCGACCAATGCGTATCTACTCACAAATGGTGAGGCGGTTAGAATAATATCTGGAGCTTCAAGCGGCGGTGCTTCTTTTGTAGTAAGAAATAACTCTGGTATTGAAACTGTTGATGATTTAGGCGGTAAGAAATTTGCAACTCCACAGTTAGGTAATACACAAGATGTGGCCTTGAGAAGCTATTTGGTTGATAATGGCTATAACACGGTTGATAATGGAGGAAACGTAACAGTGGTTGCTTTAGAGCCTGGTGATATAGTCTCTCAATTTAAAAACAAAGAGATTGATGGAGCTTGGGTGCCCGAACCAGTAACTACTATACTAACAGAACAAGCAAATGGCAAAGTCTTTGTCGATGAAAGGGATCTATGGCCAGATGGTAAATTTGTCACAACCAACATTATTGTTAGAACAGATTACCTAAGTGAAAATCCCGATGTTATAAAAAAGCTACTAGAAGCCCATGTGGATGAAACACTTTGGATAAACAACAATACTGCTGCAGCTGCAGAGGAATTCAATACTCAGCTTGATAAAATAACCGGTCAGCAAATTGATCCAAACATATTAAATAAAGCATATTCAAAAGTGGACCTAACATACGATCCCTTAAAGCTTACATTATACAAGAGTGCTAACGATGCATACGACCTTGGATTTATTGCAGAAGGAGAAGGCAGACCTAATCTTTCGGGTATTTACAACACGACCATACTAAGCAAAGTACTCGATGAGAGGGGACTTTCACCTATCGATGGAGAAATTGGAGGTAAAGCACCATCTTCTTCTGTTACCAACGGAACTTCTAGTGGTAAAGCGATAGCAGATATTGTGGCTTGACCGCCGTTACTCTCCTTTTTTATTATCATGATTTTTTTTATTTTTTTAGTAGCAATTGATTCCTCATAATGGAACTGAAAGTACATTACAATTTGGAATCGGAGTTTGTTGTCTTCAATTTATTAACTCTTTTTCCCGTAAGAATTTAAGATTAGCCCGGTCAACAACATGAACATAGCGCACAGATATATTCCAAGTGTGGTCTCTCTCTCGTTGAACATAGTGGCCAGGATTGCTGTACAGATGAATAAAAGACAAGCAAATTGCAGAATAATACCAAGTTTTTCTAATATTGATTTGTTTTGTCGTCGTCGTGTCTTTGTTACAGTAGCAGTGGCAGTGTGAAAAGGTCTAAATGTTCTCTCCAAAGTAAAAGTTCTAGCAGTATTAGCTAAAACTTCTTGTGTCACAATACCAAGTATACGACAATGATTATCAATGTCAGGGAGTCTCTTTATGGCTTTATGGCTTTATGGCTTTAAGTCTCATAAGCTCCAATGCATCCCTAACATTTGCGTTTGCAGATATTGTGATTAGGGGCGATGACATAATGTTTTTTAGCTGATATCGGCCAGAATGTCCTCCTTTTATCACGACTTTTTCTAAAATATCTTTGTCTGTTACTACCCCAACAAAATTCTTATTGCAGGTATTTCTTACAACAATGATGGTTTTGGCCTTATTGTCATGTCTTAGTTTCGCAGCCGTGGCAACGTCAACCTCTTCATCGAGAATTATTAACCGATGGTAGTGGTGGCCAATGTATGGTAGAACGGAGCGTTCTAATAGTTGAGTAACCATCATTGTCGTGTCAGGTTACTCCATATTCTATTTCTACATGCCATGTTTATTTTTCTGCCTTAATAAGTGAGTAGCCAAGTGAAACCACTGATATTGCCAAAAAGGAGATAAATGCTCCTACTATTATAATTTCATCCAAGATTGTTTTCACCTCTTTGTTTTACTTTTTGCTGTTGTTGACTTTGGCCATTTAATGCTGCCGTATTATCTTCTTTTTCTACTTGCTGCAATCTATCATAGACTTCGGGATATTGCTGTACTAGTTCTAGATTTACTTCTAGCACATTCACATATGGAGGTGCAAAGAACAATCCATTTGTTACTTTATTTTGCTCTATGTTTAGATTCAGTAGCGTTCTCAATGAATTCTGGTGGATTCCCGTAGCGTCACTAATGTTCTTTATTTGTGAATATGCATTTTCAGGTGTAATATGTGGATCAACACCGGATGCTGAATCTCCAGGTGGTCTTGGGTGAAAGAACTTGGCAGATTCAAATTCCTGTGCAATGAGCTTGGAGCCTACTTTCTGGCCATTAAATTCTAAAATACTGCCTCCTGATTGAAATGGTAGGGTTACCTGTCCTACCTCTGCCAATATGACAGGGTATGCGATTCCCAAAACTACGACCATTACTACTAGAATTCTTAGTGAAGTTTGCAAGTTATAGAGAAAGTGACCAGCTAGAGACCTTTTCTTGTTGCTATCTATATTTTTCATGCTTTTCATCTCCTTTATATCACCTCATAAATGTCGATAACAGCATGTCTATTGCCTTTATAGCCACAAACGGTAAAGCTGCTCCACCCAGTCCATATATTAACATGTTTCGAATGAAAGTTTTCTGTAACTCTTGTGCTTTGAATTTGATTCCTCTTAGCGATAGAGGAATCAAAGCTGGAATTACTATGGCGTTAAAAATAAGCGTTGAAAGTATGGCGGTCTCTGGACTATGTAGTTGCATTATGTTTAAAGAAGCTAATTTAGGATTGTCTTCTGCAAACATGGCTGGAAGGATAGCGAAATACTTTGCTGCATCATTAGCTATGCTAAATGTGGTTATAGCACCCCTGGTCATCAAAAGTTGTTTTCCTAGCTTTACTACCTTTAGAATCTTTGAAGGATCAGAATCTAAATCAACCATGTTCGCAGCCTCTTTTGCAGCGGCAGTTCCACTATTCATGGCCAGTCCAATGTCTGCTTTTGCTAAAGCGGGTGCATCATTTGTTCCATCTCCTACCATACCTATGATATGGCCTTTTTGTTGCTCTTCTAATACTCTTTGAAGCTTGTCTGTTGGTTTGGCTTCTGCCATTACTTGATTTACGTTTGCTTCTTTTGCAATGACTTGAGCTGTTACTTGATTATCACCTGTTATCATGATAGTATTGATTCCTGTAGCGTGAACTTCGGCAAGCTTTTCTCTAATATTCTCCTTTAGACTATCCTTTAAGACGACTAGTCCTACTATTTCATAGTTAATAGAAACAGCAAGAGGTGTTTCTCCTTTTTTAGACACTTCCTGGGCCTTCCATTTAATCTCTGCAATATTTAATGTACTATTTGACATTGACTCGCCGATCATTACATCTACTGCACCTTTGAGAATTCTAACCTGCTGCTGGTTTGATTGAGAGCTTTTTTCCATTTCCAGTAACAGATCGTGTATTTTACCATGACCGAACTTGTCAACAGTTTCCTCAAGACCTTCAAGGGTTGAGGCGTCTGCTTCCTGTTGGCTTGTAACGGTCTTAGCAAGGTTGCGTAGTTCTTCTTCAGCCTCACTATCTAACCTGATGGATTTGTTTGGAATGAATTCTATTCCACTGACTCTGGTTTCGGCTGTAAATTCTATAGATTTGGCAGTGATGAGTTTCTCAAGCATTGGAGGGATGTACTTTCTTTCTTCGGATAGATCAACAATTGATTTTCCTTCGTGAGTGTTATCTTGTATTGAAGCAGCATATGCTACTTGGCCTACATCTTCTTCTGTGTATTTTTGCAGCGGAATAAATTCAACAGCACTTCTGCTTCCTTCCGTTATGGTACCTGTTTTATCCAGTATCAGCACATCGCAATCACCTGCTGCCTCAATCCCTTTACCTGACTTTGCTACAATGTTATCCTTACCCAATCTTGTAATACCTGCAACTCCAATTGCAGGAAGAAGACCTCCAATTGTTGTTGGCATTAACGCAACTAACAAAGCCACCAAGGTAGCAATGTCTGTATTGTATCCTAGGAAATATGCTGAGAATAGTAGGGTTCCAATAACAGTTATGAAGATGATGGATAAGCCTGCTAGCAAGATGGTCAGGGCTATTTCATTTTGGGTTTTGGGTCTGGTTGCATTTTGAATCAAGCCTACCATTTCGTCTAGATAGCTTTTTCCAGCTTCTGCAGTTATCTCTACTACTATGCTGTCACTTGTGACTATTGTTCCTCCCAAAACGTGATCGTCTTTTTCCTTAAAGACAGGATTTGATTCTCCTGTCATCATTGATTCGTCTATGAATGTTTTTCCACTTATTACTAGACCATCTCTAGGGATTGTTTCACCTGCGTAAACTTTTACCTCGTCACCTAGCTTTAGCTGAGATGATTTGATAACCACCTCTTTTCCATGTAGTATTCTTCTGGCTGTTACTTCTTTTTCTAATCTCTTTAGCGAATCTACACGAGCTTTGGCTTGAGCTTCTGATAAAGATTCTGAAAATGTAGCAAACCAGACTGTGAGAATAAGGATTATAGCTGTTTCAACATAGAATATCTGGTTTTGTGACACAAAAGTATCAGATATGTTTGGAAACATTGCTACAAAAAGAACAACTAAAAATCCCAATTCTACTGTAAACATGACCGGATTGTTCTTTGCTAGGTATCTAGGATCTAGTTTAATAAAAGAATCTAGAATTACTTTAGAATTGATACTATTACTAGCAGCAGTTAATGTATTGTTTTTCTTGTGGTTGTTATTATTATTTGTTTTGTTCATTTTTATTTTGTTACCTCCTAAACCTCAGATTGAAAATGGCCCCAATATTATGAACGGAAAGAACGTCAATGCAGTAAGTAAGAAAGTGACTGTGACTAGTATTGTTATAAACAGGGGTCCCTGAGTTTTAATGGGCTCTATCACTTCTTTTCTATCCTTCATAGTAAATGATCCTGCAATTGCTAACAACAAGGCTAGTGGTAAATACCTACCTAGAAACATCACAATACCTGTCGAGTAATTCCAAAATGGAGTGTCAGCTGAGGGACCAAAGTAATCTGATCCGTTGTTGGCAGCTGATGAAGTATATTCATATAAGGTTTGAGTATACCCCATTGGAGTGACTTGGTCACCTACTATTGCTTGTGCGTTTCCAGTACCTAGGGCAATGACAGTGGGCACTAGTATTAATGCAGGATGCAAAAGAAAGATATAGACAGCTAACTTGATATCTTTGGGCCCTATTTTCATGCTCATAAACTCTGGTGTTTTGCCAACCATAAGACCCACTATAAACAAGGTCAAAAGCACGAAAATGATCATTGTCATCATTCCTGTTCCTACTGCTCCTGGAATTGCTTGTACAAACATACCAAGAAAGAATGATGTTATGGCTTCTGGTGACATTCCTGCCAAAGCAGAATTTACTGCTCCAGTGTTTGAGCCTAAAGAAACAGTATCAAATAAGGCACTTCCAAAACTACCAAAACGGGTTTCTAAAAGTAATGGACCGCTTAATGTGGATGTTGATATGGCTACCATTGTTCCAAAACCTATAAGCATAGCGACTAGGATTGCCAATCCTCTTCCTTTACCCATTAAGCGAGCGTAGGCAATAGGAAGTGAAAGTGGAATGATAAGCATCAAAAACATTTCATACATGTTTGATATCCCAGTAGGGTTTTCAAATGGATGACCGGAGTTGGACACAAAAAATCCTCCTCCGTTAGTGCCTAACAGTTTTATTGATTCTAATGAAGCCACTGGACCTATGTTAATTGTTTGAGAATTTGATGAATTATTATTAATAATGCTTTCCAAAGTGTTGGTTTCAACAGAGGTTTGAAGTGTCTGAGGGACGCCTATAACCATCAAAACTAGAGCAGAAACAATAGCAACTGGAAGTAATAATGTAACTATAATCCTAGTTAGATCAACATAGAAATTTCCCAGTCCATAGTTTTTTCGGATAAAAGAACGAATAAAAGCAAATGCTGCTGCAATTCCTGACGCAGGAGCAATAAACATTGTAAATGTTATTGCAACCATGTGAGAAGTTACGGAGAGTTGTTGATCTCCAGCATAATGCTGCAAATTTGTATCCGTGATAAAAGAAACCGCTGTGTTAAATGCCAGATCAAAAGAAAATCCGTCTTTACCTTCTGATAAAGGAAGGTAATTTTGAAATGTTAACACAAGGATGACAAATACAACCACCACCATATTGGTCAGAAAGAGGGCAAAAAAGTACTCTTTCCAACCCATTTGTCTAGTTGCATTTATCCCTATAACTTTGTAAAATCCGCTTTCGACTCTAGCAAGAGTCTTTTCCAATGGTCTCATCTCAAAGGTTATCATTCTAGCAAGGTAGGTGCCAAAAATGGTTGCTAGACCTATAGTTCCTACTATGAGTACTCCAAGTTGTACTGTTGTATCCAATTATTTCATCTGGTTTTTAATTTTTTTAGTAACCTAAATCCTCATAACAGAATGGTAATATATAAGGATTGGTTTATCATAAAAAATGGTTAGTGAATTTTTAGATTATAAATCTAATTAATAAGCCATAAATATCTTGTAAATATTATTACAATTGGTCCAAAAATCAAAATATTATGATGATAGACAATGGAGACACAACAACGATAGAATCGGTTGAAGAATATAGGATATTACAAAGAATCAGGTAGGTTATTTTTGAAGACTATTAGATTTGCCTTCTTAAACAATTGAAGACTTTTTTGACTGTTCAGTTGATCAAAAATTGAATGATAGGTAGGTATGGCAAAACATGATTACCAATGGTATTTTTAAACCCATCTGAATAATCAAAAATAAACATTCTGTGATCACAAAAATGCTTTTCACACCATAAATATGATGATTTGGAGCTCATCGGGTTTCATATTTGTAACCAGTGGGACTACTCTTGGCAAAACGATTGGATATGATGAGAATTTAAGTAAAAATTTCTAAAAAAATATACAAATACTTCCTTTTATGTGGTGTTATGTCTGCTATTGCACTGATTATACCAATTTAATTCGTTTTCGTCATAGTGGGAACTGTAGGATGGATTACATAAGGTTCAATTACTTGCTAATTTTCTTGCATATAAAAAATAGAGTCTGTTTAACTCTTTCCACCCTGTTCTGGGATTGACACAAGGGTTGTGGTTGAAATTATACCGTTTATCTTTCTTATACTATTTGTGATTGTATTGTTCATCTCTTCAACAGTATCAGTTTGAATCTTTGCAAACATGTCATGAACACCATATGTGCCACGAACTTCCTTTACCTGTTGAATCTGAGATATTTGTTTAATAATGTCCTCTTCCTTGCCCAAAATACAGTTTATCAAGATGTAAGCAGCAGGCATAACCTAATTTTCTATAGATTATATTTTAATCTATAGATGACGACGCTTATATTCAACCTAAATTTGTAGAATTACCATGTCTTGTTGCATGATTCATCTATTTCCCAAAATATTTAGCTAACTTCTTTCCA
>JAKDMR010000367.1 GCA_030452275.1 Candidatus Nitrosocosmicus sp.
TTTTACAAAATTAGGTCTTGCGCCGACGATTGAAACAACCCTTTGATTTTTCAATTTAAGTCTTTATCGAATCAAATGTTACATGTGATATTTTATTGCTTTGTTGCATAATTCCTGACACTTGATAATTTCTAAAATTGGTATTATATTCATCTGACCAGATTATACAATGATACATTAAGCATCATATATTTTAGTGTGTATTGAAACTTAGTGACGGATATATGTTCTCCAAACATTCTCATGATAAATGAAAAGGCAGTTTCAGACATCCGTCTGTATCCGTACTTTCTTTTCTTCTTCCATTTCAACAAATCCTTTGTTTGTTGTATTCCCTGTTTGTTCCTTCCTTAAAAGCTGTGTAAATGATAAGATATGTTCATCTGTAAACTGATTGTGCTTGTTTAGATTCATTTGAATTATGAAGGCATAGAGAATTGTCAAGAAACATCTCAGCAATTTTGTTGATATGAAAAGAAGCACAATTAGTTTACAGAAAGAATGTAACATATTCTTTACACAACTCTTAACCTCTTATTTCTATTTGAAACAATAGAGTTGCTCCTTACCTTTATCCCCAGCTTGATCTTTTTATGCTCAAGATCCCGGAATATTGCATTGGAATCGCGGGCTCCATCAGCTAAAACAGATTTTTCTTACCATGTGTGATTCACCGGACCTATCCAAAACATGGTTGACCAGTTTCTTTAACATCCTTCCATCATGTACTTTCTCATCGGTTACCTTTAGAGAATGGATTTCTTTGGTCTTTACGTTTACTGCAACGTTGACCTTGAGATAGCCTTTTTGATTCTGTCCATTCCATTTCTTGTTCATCCCTTGTCGCCTTTTGGTTACCTTGATACCTGTACTATGAATTGCTTTAATGAGATCATCATCGTAATCATCTATCCCTAACTTTTACCAAATGGACCTCTAACTTGCTGATATTGTTACAGATATGTCCATTACTAGGATTCGACGGCAACCTTTTTCCTATGACCTTGATTATTCCTTCAGTTTGTCTGTAATGTAGATGAAACGAGTGGCGTATGTAACCAATGAAAAGAATATATGAATCTGGAGACTCAAATGGTTTGCCCTTCTTATTTTTTGTTCATCAATCCTAATTTAAAACACCAAGTATCAAGAAACCCATACAAAAAAGGATCTCGCCCCACTTCACAAGAGATCTATTATAAGAAGGCCAGTCAATCATGGAAATGGATAGTCAAATCCCAGCTAAATAGGTTGGCATAGGTGACAAAGCTCCTATTTATCATAACTTCAATAGGTGGGCTCTCTACGTAGGAAATAACCCGGTAGGATTCAATGGGATACATAATTATCCTGGTTACATATCTCTAAATTTCGCTCTTTGTAGCAGAAAAGGCTACTAAATTCCAAATTTTTTGCCTTATTTTTTTTTACTATCGACAGAGATATTCGTGAGGATGAATAAGACACCTGAGTAATAATTTCAAATCTTTATGTGTTTAGAATATTTATGAATCCATCGATTGTTCTGCTAACTTGATGAGCAGTTCTGAGGTCTTACCAGGAATAAAATTATCACATAAAATAAAAGTACCGCGAGGGTTTAACTATTGTTATATATTTCTGGTTCTGTAAAGTTAAAGAAAAAGATATAGCTTTTCTTAGCATTCATCATGTATGTTTTGTCAAACAAGAAGTAGAACTCGACTGGAGGACATCATCTATGCCGTTGATTTGTATTTTGATGGCCCATCTTTAAGAAAAACTTCCAGAGCATTCATCGTGGTTTGTCAATAAAAGTCATACTGCAA
Organism: Candidatus Nitrosocosmicus sp.; assembly: GCA_030452275.1. Taxonomy (GTDB): domain Archaea; phylum Thermoproteota; class Nitrososphaeria; order Nitrososphaerales; family Nitrososphaeraceae; genus Nitrosocosmicus. The sequence goes on from JAKDMR010000367.1 coordinate 1,809, forward strand.
AAAGGGATTGGATTCAAAAGTACAACCCAATAGGTTATTATCGAAAGGGAAAAGATTTCAGAATAGATTATCGATGAAACACTAATCAAAGTTGGCTCTGAACTAATCTGGTTATGGGTTGAAATAGAATCAAAAAATAGGGAAATTCTCGCACTAACGAAACCGAGAAAGGAATATGTTTGTTGCTGAGATTTATGTCTGACCTGATCAAAGATTATGGAGGTATCCAGTGTCAACTGATTGAAGTACTTGATACCCGCTGGCCTGTGAGTTTCTAATACAAGATCACCATCTCCATTCCACTTGGGAATAAACTCTGATTGAGAGAGCAATCTAGTATATCAAGGACAGAACGGAAGGATTTGATGACTGCTTACCCTATAGAAAAGAAAAATGTAAACTCAAGCACATCAAACAATGGCTTGAGCCGTTTGCGCGTCATCATAACAGAAATATTAGAAATTAACTTTACAGAGCCTATTATCTAATGCAATCGTAAAAGATTCATCTTCTATGTTATAAAATTTATCAAATGCAGAGATGATATCAAATCTTTTTTCCATTTTCAATTGTTGTTTTATTTTTTCAATATCCAGATCATTGAATTTAAAATGGGGTATTTAGTCTTCGTTCTCAACATAACATTCGTCATGTCTATACCTGTTATTTCCGAGAAACCCGCAGAACTCCAAAGATAGATGATGGATCCTACACGAGAACCAATATCAAATATTACTGAATTAGTTGAATAGATCTGTAGTTTTTCCAAAACTTTGAAATAACCTTTTCCCTTAATCTTGTAAATCCGGTGATTATATCCCTTACCTAACGTCAAATATCCAACTCCATGTAACATATAATCTTTAGACAGTCTTTTTTCCCAATACTCTATAATTAAAATCCTCGATGGATAGAATTATACTATGAATTTTATAAGATAGAGGGATACAAATAGAATGCAATTTTTTAAGTATTCTGCAATGTCAAAAGAATTTATTATCTGTTAAAATCTCAACCAGTTTAAATTTCGAGATAATTCAAAGAAAGATTACTGAATCAGATCTTTGGGAGATCAAATTTTTATAAAATTTGCACTTGAAATGGTTAACCTTGTGCAATACTTTTCTGTTCCCGTCTTAAAACCTTAAAAACCTCTTCAAACTTTTCTAAATGTTCGCCTACAAATGCCTCATTTCATTCCAGTTCAAATAAGCCTTCTCTTAAGTCAATCCTAAATTTTGTATCAGTAGTAAAATTTACTACTGATACAAAATTTAGGAT
>JAKDMR010000368.1 GCA_030452275.1 Candidatus Nitrosocosmicus sp.
TTAAAATGGTCTCAATCAGAGGATTCTGATACTATTATCAGAGATTTAAGTAACAGAATTATAAATAGAAATTTATTTAAAAGCATAGAGTATTCAATCAAAAATAGTTCCTCTATATTTATGAAGGACAATGGAATAAGAAATGAAATTAGTAAGAAGGGATTTAACAATCCTCAATATTATTACTCTTTTGATGAACCAAAAGATAGACCTTATAGTCCAATCCTTTCACCTACCAATGATGAAGAGGAAAGAAAATCACTAGATCAAAATATACATATCAAGTTACATGATTCTTCATGCAAAGAAATTTCGCTAGAATCAAAAATAATTAAGACTTTAATAGATGATAGAGAGAATTTTGTTCGTTTATATGTTCCTACAGAAACCCTGGAAGATGTAACAAAAATTTTACAAAATTAAAATTCTTATATATATTATAGTTGTGTAATTTATATGACTATTGCTGCGACCACCGATCAAGTGATATTAAGAAAAAAGCTATTGTTGTCTATTATCTCTTCAGTGGATCGAGTAAATAGTAGGAAGAAACTACAAAAGTTGGTTTACTTAATTGATTCTTTAGGATGGAATGTATTTGAAGATTTTAGGTTTCATTTGTATGGCCCCTATTCTGATCATTTATTCTATGAGCTTCAGAATTTAATTGAAGCAAATCTAATTAAAGAAACTAAGACAGACAATACATACTCGTATGAAATAACCGAAATTGGCAAATCATTGTTAAAAACAATTAATTCAGAAAATAGCTATTTGGAAGATAGAACTCTTGACGTGATAGCAAAACTAGACTCTTACAATTCTGAAGATCTTGAAATAATGGCATCTTTGTTTTATATATCAAATGAGTATGATGGAATTGGTAAAGAAAAACTGATCGATGAATTACAAGACCGTAAACCTCATTTAACAGAAGACAAAATAAAACCTGCATTTGAAGTTTTTGATATTATGACAAGATAGTCAAAATAGTGCATCTATAATTTCCACATCAATATTCATTCAATCTTCTCGATTTTAATGCTTATTTCTTCTATTCATTTCAGTTTAATGATTTTTTATATCTATTTTTCTTTGTTACATATGATTATTTTTTATGTTATTTTTTTTACCACTTACTATCTAAATAGTCAATTAATCGATTTAATTTAACATGCTTGGTCAAAAATATATGCCTGTTTAGATGTTTTTCGAATTATGCAACAAAAAATATTAACAACACAGATAATGTTCCCCAGCTTGGTTCTACAAATTATTATCCGATAAATGGAGAGTAATAAGTACGAATCAAGTCTAGAAATTGTCCGTTAACTTCGGAGTCTAGGCAACAAATGGATTGAAGGTTTTTTACCCGGTTATTTTATAATAAATAGAATCATGTTTGATATTGTTTGTCGGTAACTTTTTCCATCCAATTTACTGTTTTGCTATCATCACTCCTTTCTTGGATTGCAATGTGGGTCATGGCCGTACTTGCAGTGGCACCATGCCAGTGTTTTTCACCAGGTGGTATCCAAACTACATCGCCAGACCTGATTTCTTCTATTGAACCACCCCAATGCTGCACCAGGCCACAACCACTTGTTACAATTAGGGTCTGGCCTAGAGGGTGGGTATGCCAAGCAGTACGTGCTCCGGGTTCAAATGTAACACTAACGCCTACAGTCCTTGCAGGGTTCTCAGCCTGAAATAAAGGATCAAACCTCACTGCACCTGTGAAATACTCTTCTGATCCTTTTGTAGATGGTCGTGAGCCGACTCGTTTTATATCCATTTTTCTCATACCATTTCCTTAAGAGATGACATGTCAATTACAAATCGGTATTTCACGTCGCTTTCTAACATTCGCTTATAAGCTTCATTGACATCCCTGATTTTGATCATTTCTATGTCCGCTGTTATACCATGTTTTCCACAAAAGTCTAAGAGTTCTTGAGTTTCAGCTATTCCACCGATATCGGAACCAGCCACCGACCTTCGTCCCATTATCAACGGGGTCGTGTTTAACGTGGGCTCAAGGTCGCCTGGAAATCCTACAAGCACTAAAGTTCCGTTAAAAGATAGTAATGGCAAGTAAAGATTTAGTTCGTGTGTATAAGGAACCGTATCTATGATCAAATCAAATTTCTTGTTGACCGAGTTCATCTGTTTAATTTCAGTTGAGATCACCACGTTGTCGGCACCCAGACTATGAGCATCCTGCTCCTTTCCTGGCGAACGGGTAAACAGCGTTACGTTTGCGCCGAGCGCTTTTGCCAGTTTCAGTGCCATGTGGCCCAACCCACCCAAACCTACGACTCCAACATTTGATCCCTTACCTATTTTCCAATGACGAAGAGGTGACCATGTGGTTATACCTGCACATAGCAACGGTGCAGCGCCCTTTGGGTCTAGGCCTTCGGGAATATGCAATATGAATTTTTCATTGACTACTATTTTTTCAGAATATCCACCAAATGTCTGTGTTTTATCACGTCGATCGATGGAGTTGTAAGTAAACGTTGGAACCTCCTCACAATACTGTTCAAGTCCTTGATTACAAGCAGAACAGTGCTGGCATGAATCTACCATGCAGCCTACACCAACAACATCGTTAGGTTTGAAGCGCTTGACATCTGAACCTGCACTTATCACTCGGCCGATTATCTCGTGTCCTGGGACCAGCGGATAAGTACTTCTTCCCCAGTCGTTTTGAACATTGTGTAAATCCGTATGACATATTCCACAATAAAGAATTTCGATAACCACGTCATCAGCACGCGGGTCACGTCGAACAAAATTAAATGGAGCTAACGTTTCTTTTGCAGAAGTTGAAGCATATCCAAGTACATTAGTTGTCATTTTCTTTTTATCTTTCCTTTATTATCCGATAACAAAATGTTATTTAAGTGATATTACTTCTTAGATCTTTAAAAAATGGAAGAAGCATTCGAACCTATACGATCTATTCTAATTTTGGCAATCTATTGAGTGATAGAATTTGGTCAAATTTGTTTCACATACCACCGAACATTTGGATTCACTATTTAATATTAAATTGATATGGTTGCAGATTTTAAAAAG
>JAKDMR010000369.1 GCA_030452275.1 Candidatus Nitrosocosmicus sp.
TGAATGTTTGTTTAGAAAATATATGCTAAACGGTATATATTGTACATTTTGTAGAATCAACATGAATCCTACTAGATTGGTAATATCTTATTGCCACTAGTGCGAGATACGAGCTAAATCTCAAATCAGGTCCTAACTCATTCATTTCTTTTTCAAGAGAGGTTTAATGGTAAACACTGTGGATACCACATTACCAATAAAGACATACCAAGGATTTGTAATAGGTTTGGATGTAACTAATTTGTAGATATCATTTTTAGTTACCAATCAAGAGATAATATATTATCAGCGATATGCTTTGTGAACTAATTTCCTTCTATAACTAAGTATTATCCATTATAACATTATCATGATTGCAAAAAAAAGGAAAACAAAAGTTTGAATTAATTAATAGCAATAATAAACACTTCTGGATAGTGTAGGGTTTCTCAGTTAGCCCCAAATCACAAATTCATTACATTTCAATTAACAAGATAATGTAGTTTTTATATCCTAGTATGAATATTTACAACACAGATCTAGAAATGTAGTTAATGACTACGAAAACTAAGGCAGCAATAGCAGCACTAGCAGGTATGGTTATGATCCATGCATAAATAATTCTCTTGCCTACACCCCATCGCACGGCAGAGAGCCTCCGAGTCGCTCCCACTCCCATTATTGCTCCAGAAATAGCATGTGTTGTACTGACTGGTATCCCAAGCCATGCCATGGCTGCAAGAATCACGCCTCCTCCAGTTTCTGCGCAGAATCCCTGATAGGGTTTTAAATCGGTAAGCTTAAATGCCATCGTTTTTACAATTCGCCATCCGCCGAAAAAAGTACCTAATCCTATCGCTATTGCCGCACTTAATATTACCCAGAGAGGAACAACAAATTCCTTAGATTGCAAAAAACCTCCAGCTATCAACAATGCTGTTATTACACCCATCGTTTTTTGTCCATCATTAGCACCATGAGTCAACGAAAAAAAAATTGAAGAACATATTTGTAGTTTGCCAAACACCCTATTGATTAACTGTGGTTTTCTCCTTTTTAGAAAGTACACTAAGAGTATTGCAAAAATAAATGCCACGAAAAATCCCAAGGCCGGAGATGCGATCATGAAAATAATAGTTTTCTCTATCCCTTCAAATACGATAGTTTGAATCCCACCCGAAATTAATGCGGAGCCAATTAAACCTCCAATCAATGCATGGCTGCTAGAAGAAGGCAATCCAAAATACCAAGTAACTAAATTCCATACAATAGCTCCAATTAAACCAGCTAATATTACTTCAGTAGTAGCAAATTCTGGTTGAATTATCCCTTTCCCAACAGTTGCGGCCACAGCAGTTCCAAAAATAAATGGTCCTATAAAATTCGTAATAGATGCTATGGTCACTGCGTGTAATGGTTTGAGAGTTCTAGTTCCAACCACTGTTGCAATTGCATTTGCTGAATCATGAAAACCATTTACGAAATCAAACAAAAGGGCTGAAGAGATAGCCCCAATGGTGATAAATAACAAACCCTCCTCCATGGTTAAATATTCAAATTATTAGAGACTATATCTTTCTATCCAACAATTACGCTATTCGGAATAATACTTGAACTAACATATATAGTGACATACTATCCATATTTAAGGACAATATCTTCTATTATGTCAGCTACATCTTGACATTTATCTAATGAAGACTCAAAATTCTCGTATATTTCTTTTAATTTTATTACCTCAATAGCATCAGTGCTTGTTTCAAATAGTTCAGCAATAGCTCTTCTGTACAATTTATCCGCCTGTTGCTCATATTTCTTGATATTATTACAATGAGGGAGCAACTCAAAAGCATTCTTCATATTGTATAATATTTTAGTAACAAAATGTATTTCCTGGGTCGCACCATGGAGAATGTTAGAAAAGTCGATCATAATAGAAGTAGGTCTTTGAATGTTAAACAGCAAAAACCTATCTGCTATGCCATCTGTATAATCCAACACTTCATCTATTGCACTGGCAAGCCCAGCGATATCCTCCCGGTCCAAGGGAGTTACAAATGTCTGAGATAAAGTAGTAAATAAATTATGAGTTATATTATCACCTTCATGTTCCAATTCCTTGATTTTCGATATCTTCCCTTTACTAATGTTTTTTTCCTGACTTTCTAATATGATTTCAACTAAGGATGTTGTTGCATTTACTAAATTAGCAGATTGTTTGTCCAACATTTCGATGATTACTTTATCATTGCCTTTCAACCATGAGAGCCACTTTTTAGAAACCACGTATGATTCTTGAAAGTAATTTCTTCTTTTATCTTTATCGACCAAATAAATGCATTAATCTTGTTCTATATTTTCGAGGCCGTTTGGTTCAGTTTGCCGAAAAATGGGTCCAATCAACTTTATTATCATTCTTTGACACAGTTTACATAAAAAAATGTGTGGGTTTGTGGTCATTTTGGAGGCAATTATCTAGTTGTTATCATTATCATCGCTACCGCGGTTCTCTTCATTGCTCTCTGTATTTTCGTCGCCATCGCTTCCATTACCAGCGTCAGTATCTTCCCCATTGTTATCTCCTGTAGAGTCGGAATTAGATGGAGGGCCCTGATCTTCTACTGAAGAATCTTCATCTTCTCGCTCACTTTGTTCTTCATTTTCTGCATCCTGGCATTCAGAAGAATCTCCTCCAGAAGAGCCGGGCTCCTCACTACAGTTTTCGTCATTATAGTATGGATTCCCGTTATCATCTGTTTTCTTTTCTCCGCGCTGATTATCATCATTATCATTATTATTTTGATCATAATTATCAGAATCATTCCTAGGATTGCTTGATTCATTATTACTATTATCAATACCTGGCAATTCCGTGCTACTACTTAATGATGATGAATTGTCACTCAAAACATCTACGCCACTAAATGACCCTCCTGTTGAAACAAAAGATGATTTTGAACTAAAAGGTAAACTCATAGAGCTTTGATCAGATTCAACATTTAGTGAGTAGAATGCGCCTTGAGATTTTGTCTTGTTATCAAAGATAGTGATATCGAATGGAGCCATTTGATTCTGAGATAAATTAGCAACATTTAGTCCAAAAC
>JAKDMR010000370.1 GCA_030452275.1 Candidatus Nitrosocosmicus sp.
AGTATGAGCAATGGTTAGCTAAATATCCATCTGTGAATTTATGTGTGTGATTATACCTCCAGAAATATTAAAGAAAATTCATTTCATGGTAGCAGACTCTGGATATGATGATCAAGGTCTGTATGATCTAAGCATGACCAAGCGATTTCAGCTTGTCTGTCCTGTTAGAAGATACAAAAATACATCAGAAGAAAGGCTCAAGCTAGTTGACTTTTATGAATCAGCTTTAGGACGGGTAATCTACTCAAAGAGGGGTATTCTATAGAACCGCTGATTGAACACATAAAATCAGTCTTTAGGATAGGGCCAGTACCGGTAAGAGAATTTGATAAGGTGTGTGGTATCGTACTGTTATCTGTATTGCTTTACCAGATACTTGTTTATTACAACTGCAAGATGCAACAAGATAATCCACGAAGAGCAATCAAGTATATGATGGGCTGTTAGTCAATTAAGAAACTAGGATAAACAATCAAAATCAATTATGACCCACCCTCAACTAATTCTGACAAATATTGGAACGAGAAGATTATTTTCATCCCTAAACGACTGTTTGTGTCAATCAAGGTACAAAGGATGATGAAGAATAATCAAGTTTATGTTGCCAAAGATTCCAAAGATTTGATTGATAATGTCCTACATGGTCAATATTTTATATCTATGGTCCTAATTATAGAACATAGATTCTAATAAAATTTTGGGAGAAACCATATTGGCCTAGTAAAGACAGGGGATACCCGGTATTATGGTCCAATATCCCCCATCTCCACAAAAAAATCATAATAAGAGGATGCTAAAGATGGACACTGTGAAGTATCTATTGATATAATATGTTCTAAATAAGAATTCATGAATACAGGAGAGAAGAATTATAATCATAATAATTCTTCATATCGATATGTATGTTTGTTAACAGAGATAAAGAGTGGAACTTCTAAAAGTTTCTCCATAAAAACCAAACAACAAAAAAATGCAGCAATTGCAGTCTTTAATTTAAACGGAAAATTTTATGCTACCTCTAATTCTTGTATACACAAAGGAGGACCACTTAGTCAAGGATTCCTAGATGGAGATATAGTTACATGTCCGTGACATGGATGGAAGTACTCCGTGAAAGATGGAAAATCCCCACATGAAGGCGGGGATAGTGTAAATTCTTATGATGTTAAGATAGGGGGAATAGAATTTACATAAATTCTATACCGTTTAGCATATGTAATCTAAGCACTTATACGTGCCAAATAAAACTTTAACAAGAAAAACATCATCATTCTGGCTTGTTATATATTACTGATTGAATGTTTGTTTAGAAAATATTTGCTAAACGGTATATTCCCTCAAAAATTGGAAAAAGAATATTCCAACCTCACGACTCCTATTTAAAACTAAAAAGTCGGTAGACAACTATCTCATTCATAAATCAAATGATAATTTACTTTCAGAAAACGATAAAAAAGTAAGAATTCTTGGAATCTCTACCACAAACGCAAATGATGCAATAGCACCACGCAAAAGTACCTCTAAAGAGGCATTACATATAGCTTTAGAACGTGTAAAAAAGGATTTAGGGGCGGAAACTGTCATGATCAAACTTCGAGATTTAGAATTCAATCATTGTGAAGGATACTATTCAAAGAATGCTAAGGTATGTATTTTCCCTTGTTCTATTTCAGAAAGAGATAGCGAAGATCAAATGATCCAGATATATGAAAAGATAATTTTGTGGGCAGATGTAGTATTAATTGCTACTCCCATAAGGTGGGGTAGCGCGAGCTCACTATACTATAAGATGATCCAAAGAATGAACGGTGTTCAAAACCAAACTGTTACTCATAACCGTGATCCAATCAGAGATAAGGTCGCTGCTTTCATAATTACTGAAGGTCAGGATAATGTTCAACATGTTGCAGGAGAACTGATGGCATTCTGGTCACAACTGGGTTGTGTGTTTGGTAAATTTCCCTTTATTGACTGGACAAGAGGCTGGTATGCTGAAGACACAGAAAATAATTATGATGCGATGACTTCAAGTCTAAATGAGAATGCCAATACTCTGAAAGTAGAAAATAAGAATTCCAAAATGCACAAAGATCTGATTAAAACAATTCATGGTGCTTTTGAAATGGCATTACTTTTAAAAAGAAATAAATATGATCAAAATATTTTAGACAAGTCAAAATAACAAATAATTAAATTCAAACTATAATGATTGTTGATTTCTTGAACATTATTAAATATTTGACGATATGTGTCTACACATGAAATGTTTATGAGCAGACTAATACTATTTAACTTAAAAGTCTTGCAAATATTTATATCATAATATTGTATTATAATGGTCATGAATGTAAATAATTCCAATAATTTATCACACTCTTCAAATGACGATGATAGATCATTTCAACAGTATGATTTAGATGGTATAGATTTTAAAATAGTATTATCAGGTGATAAAACGGGCGGAAAATATTCATTGCTTGAAATACAATTCTCGGCGCAAAAAGAAAATGAAATACCCTTGCATCTGCATAGTAGAGAAACCTTAATAATCTATATCTTGGAAGGAAACTTTTCCTTTAGATATGGTAATGAGAAAATAGATGGAAATCAAGGAACGGTTCTAAAATTTGAAAAAGATATCCCACATTCATATAAAAAAACTGGAAAAACTCTAGGGCGATTATTAATCTTATTTATTCCTGCGGGCTTTGAAAATTTTTTTCTGGATCTAGGACTTAACCAAAGCAAGATGCAGCAGTCTGGCGAAGAGGATCAGATATTATTACACGTTTTAGAAAAAAAATACGGTGGAAAATTTGTATTTGTCTAAGATATCCATCTATTTTATCTACTCCTAAAACGAATTATAAAATTACATTAACAATTCGGTCTGAAAATCCGCATCTGATCTTTTTTTTGATGCTTTCTCAAGTCAAGGTTTGTGTGTACTAGCAATCTAAAAAATCTAAAATTAATGAATAATGATAGACTACTCCAAGAAATTAATATATAGGAAAAAAGGAGAAAATTCTGCTTTGTTTCCTAATTCCTTATCCTTTGGTCGTATCCTTCAGTGGTTCT
>JAKDMR010000371.1 GCA_030452275.1 Candidatus Nitrosocosmicus sp.
ATTAACAGCAGTTAGACGAACATACTAACATGTTCTAATTACGCAAGAGCTCTATAGTTGTCCTCAAGATACTTTAACTTCTCTTCTTTATTCTTATCGCTTTTCTTTGCAAATCCTGACCATAAAACAGTCAGTGTTCCAAATGGTGGAATGGTTAATCCTAAAGCAATAAAAAAATTTGCAAGATTTCCTATAATATGTTGGGCACCATCCGAATCCCCTGTTACCATAATGCCGGCTACCTTGTTTGTTAGCCTTGATTTTCCTGTTTCCATTATTTCGTCATGGAGTTCATCTAAACACTCTATTACTCTTTGTACAAGCGAAGAATGAATTCCCCACCAGACAGGAGTTGCAACTATGACTATATCTGAATCTAAGATTTTCTCAAGGATTGCAGGCCAGTCATCTGAATCTACATTAGTACAAGTCCCAGATTTGATATTATAATCAGCAAGCCTGACAATCTCGTATTCAGTATCATATGTTGAAAGATGTTTTGTCAAAAATTGTGATAATAATAAAGTATTAGAAGCTTCAGAAGTGCTTTTTAATGTTCCCACAAGGATTATTGCCCTTAGTTTTGACATCGAGATACTTTCTTGAGGTTAATACTGTATTTAACAACACCATAATTATACTGACATCGAAAATGGCAATCTAGTAAATAGTCATATTTCAGCTCCATTTCAACGAATCAACTAAGTTTTATCAATATAACCTATTTGTCAATCATCTTTCTTGACCCATTCATCATCCTTTTTCTTGTATTCTTTTTTTACAGCAGACCATGCTACCTTGTGTGCGACTTCCTCAGCAGATACATTCTTACCTTCCCTTCTTTTATCGGGGTCTTTATACTCCTTAATTGCACTGGCATGAGCTTTTTTGAAAATACGTCGTGCATGTTTTGGCAAGTCATCTATTCTTTTCTCTGTTGCTTCAGATAATCCACTATCATCGCTGTTTTTTTTGTTAGGCATGTGTATTATTAGATAAAATAAGATAAAAGCAGCATCATAAAAAATAACTAGATGACTTTAAAATAGTATCAAAAGAATTTTTATCTTGTTTATTATGGACTGAATGACCTCATTTTGTTTTTATGTTGCTAAATAAATATGAATTCTTAATATGCATATGCTCCATCAGCAGGTCTACATTGATTACATAAAGTGATTTTTTCACCTTTATTGTTCTTTGTTATACTCATTACTTTTACATTTTCCATACCACATTCATCACATCTACAATCATTTATAGTTATGAAATTTTAAAAGAGTAATCTATCTTATGCTGCAGTAGACTTTATACGGACATATATTAATTCTTGTTATAACCAACAGAAGAAACAGTTTATGGCAAACTTCCTTATAATCAAGAGAATGCTAATTTCTCAAATATTAGAAGCAGCTCTTCCAACAACTTCTGAAAGAGCAGGATGGATATGGATGGTATTTGATATACTATCTATCGTATCATTTCCTGATCTCATGGATACTAACACTTCATGAATTAGGGTAGATGCATCCGTACCTAGAATATGACAACCTAGAATCTTTCTATTTTCTTTATCGACAAGGAATTTAACAAAGCCTTCTTTATCATCTATTGCTAAACCCATACCTGTATCTATGTAATGATGAATGGATTTTAGGTATTTGATATTTTTTTGCTCTTTTAATTGTTGTTCTGTATATCCAACTCCCGCAACCTGAGGTGAACTAAAAATTGCATGTGGCATAGCAGTGTAATCAACAGATATCTTTTCTTCATTTTTCTTCGCAAATGAATTATGATAAGCATACTGGGCTTCTAGTGTTGCACTATGTTTAAACTGATATTTACCTATAACATCTCCTATCGCGAATATTCCTGGGGTAGTAGTTTCAAGATTTTCATCCACAATAATAAAATCGTCCTTATTTACTTGTACTCCTGTTTTTTCTAAATTAAGGACAGATGAATTGGCTTCTCTACCCGTGCTTATTATTAGCTGATCAGAATCAACCTCTATTATTTTTTCATTAGTTCTGTTTTTTGCTACTACATGAAATAATTCATCATTGTTATTATTTGAATTAATTTTGGAAACGGATTCTGTGTTATATCCTAGATAAACTTGGTATCGTCTACTAAAGATATCTGTAAACTTTTCACTTATTTCTTTATCTTCATTTGGAATTAAAAGATTGTTTCTTTGTATGATATTAATTTTACTTCCAAGACTCCCAAAAAAATGTGCAATCTCGTAGGCAATATATCCACCACCAATAAAAGTAATAGTTTGAGGTTTTTTCTAAGTCTCAGAGCTTCATCACTAGTTATAAATCCTGAATGTGCCAGTCCTTTTATATCAGGAATTTTTGGAACAGTACCCGTTGCAATAACAATTTTGTCAGCCATTATTGTATCACCGTTAAATGAATAGGAGATATTGTTTGCTACTTTTTCATCTTCATTACCAGTTCTTTTAAATGCTAATTCCTTCATGCCAATAAAATGACACTGTTGAGCATAAAGTATGGGGTTTTCTGATCTCAATAATTCTTCTTTTATCAATAATTCTTCTTTTATTTTGTTAGATTCATCATCTGTAATTTTGTTAACCCTTTTTACAATTTTCTGAAAATCAATTGATATATCACTAACTTTTATACCAAAAGTTTCTGCTTTTTTTATCATTTGTACTATATCAGCACTATGAATTAGTAATTTTGAAGGTATACATCCTCTATTGAGACAAGTACCGCCTAGCATATTTTTTTCTATTATTGCTACCTTGAAACCTCGAATAGCTGCTGCATTTGCAACCTCAAGACCAGTTCCACCGCCTATGACTATTAAATCAAACTTTCGTATCACTTGTTAATTGTTTTTGAATATGGTATTTAAAATCGATACAATGGAATTCAAATTAGGGGAACTAACACAATGTATATTATCGCACTTATCTTGCAAATTGCAATAGTTGTTACTGCCTAGAAAAATATATATCAAATAATGCATTATATACCATTTAACATATATTCTTAAACCGTCCTCAGTAAATAGTTCCTCA
>JAKDMR010000372.1 GCA_030452275.1 Candidatus Nitrosocosmicus sp.
TCAATTGATTTTGGTAAGTAGCAAAATAATTAATGGAATCTAAACATACCTTCTTAGAAAAGATAGAAAGATATTGTAAAAAAATTAGTTATCGATATCTGATTCCAAAAATCTTACAATGTTAACCACGGACCCCTCTAACAACCTCATTTTCTTACTATTGAATCGTTTATTTACATAGGTGATTCCTAGTATTGTTTCTAAATCTCTTAATGAAGTAATGTTTTCCAGATTAAATTGTCTTATGTCGGACATTATATCCACCGTTATTGCAATATTGAATTCGTCTACTTTATGCAGATATGGAATTAGATGGTTATTTAGACAAAATTTCAGCTTCGAATCTACCTTAATACCAATTCTTTCATATTCGTCAATGCAGTATACTTTTGAGTACTTGGAACATGCTTCATTGATCTTATTTACTAAAATTGCTCTCAAACCAAAGTAGGTTTTTTCACTGCTTTCATCTACAGCATCTCTTTGTTCTACAAAAAGTTCTATCCATTGAGGAATTTCTAATCCTGCATATTGATAAAACTTTTGTAATATCTCCTTTGCTAATTCATTCCAGCGCATATTAAGCAATCTACTATGGTCTTGTTCTACATACCAAGCACTGAAATCTCCTAATGTTTTAAGAAACTCTTTGTTTTCTTCATATAACTTCTTAAAGAATACCTGTTGTTTCTCATCTTTTTTCTCAATTTCAGGAAAATGTATTGACAAAAATCTGCGATTAAATCCAGAATCATTTATTGGTTGATGATTCGATGTAAATATCATACTGCTCAATGCAGGTATGTCTTGATAGCTATTGTTATTGTTATTATTCATATATTTTCCTCTTACAGTAATACTTTCAACCGAATGTTTGATCATTTCAATAATATTTGTATATTTTCCGTAGGAATTATTGCATAGCGCACCTATCTCGTTTACAAGCTTAGGATACGTGTCTCTACTTATTACGTTACCAAATCTAGCTACTGAATCTATGTGATTAAAACCAATTGAATGTTCTTGGATATTCAGATTCCATATATTGAATACGATTTTACCTAGGGTTGTTTTTCCTGTTTGACCATAGCTATATAATTGAAGCCAAGGCATCCAATCCTCCGAATCAGAATTATATTTTAATATAAAATTAAAAGGTGATATCATACCCCATTTTAAGACCGTAGGAAAGATTCTCTTGTCTATCCAACCGTGTTCAGCTAATTTATTTAAATAATGGCAGCAGTTTATGGCATCTTCTTTTTTTACTTCTATATTCTGGGTTACGTTTTTCCTTACAATCTGATTATTTATCAAATAATACCCAGAAGTAGTTACATCATCCTTTATTTCTATTAATTCCTTACCTTTAAGTGCACTAATGATTGAGTTTAATGCGTCTGCATCTCTAATCTTGTTTAACACATGCCCTTTGCTTTCCAACTCTTTAATTATGTCAACAAGATTGCCGAGAGGACCGATTGACAACCCATTAGAAAATTCGATAGATATTAGACTTATCTTAGGAAATAATGGATTGTTATGGACAATAATTTTCTTTGGACATACATCGAATATCGATTTTTTAGGAATTAAACCATTTACAGTTATGTATCCATACCTTATTTCTTCTACATTCGAATCAATGTAATAGCCTAGAGAAGTTATACCGTGTTCGACTATCTTAAATAATATATTCTCATTTTTGTCGAAATTTTCACGGTTATTGTAAGTTCTTTTTTCGATAAATCTTTGTGCATCTCTCCACTGATTTTCAAATTTCTTTATATCTAAAGGAGGGTTGAAATGTTTGAGATTGTATTCCCATGCTCTTTGTTTGATTTGGTCTTTAGATAGTTTTCCTTCATATCTTACGAGCAAAGATTCCATTACCCTTAACAACACTTCACTTCTGTTATGACCTGCATCGACGACAAAATCCTCTTCAAATAATTTATTTATAGGAATTATTCCATATTCACTAACTTGTAGACCGTATTTTCTGTAAATCTCAAAAAGTTTATCTTCAATTTCTTTTCCAAATACTTTTGGTTCTTTTGTACCTTTTATTTCATAAGGACATCCATTTTCATGTATTGAATTACTGCAAACCGATATTCCATGTTTTCCAAGTCCTTTTACTTCTATCGAAGGTATTTGATTTTCATCCAATTCTTTCTTGTATTTTGTTAGATCACTGCTCTTCTTTTTGAATATGTGCTTAGAGTAGAAGTAGATATGAGCACGTGTGGGATCATCCTCGTGTTGCTCTACGATTACTAATTTGGATAATTCCTCCAAATTCTTCGTTCCAAAAATTATACATATCTCATCAATACCTCTTTGGTTGTCTACATCCAAGCATACTATATACAGATCCTTCCTATCAACTCTATGCCAAATTTTTCCAGGAAGTATTGCAATTCCATTACTAAAAGCATTTTCAACTTTCCATTTGACATGCTGTTCCTCATTAATGGCTTCGTTTTGCCAATGAGACCACTGCTGGTATGACCTTTTTTTCTAGAATCTGCTGGAATTACGTTGAGTCCAATATCATATCTCCAAAAGTCTGCCCAGTCATTAACTGTCCAATCGGATTTACTCTTCTTATTTTTCTCCAATGTTCTCCACCAACTGCAATTTCAACAAATCATCCTTGCAAATGTTGCAAAACCATCCGACTTTGTTAATAAAGATTATTTTTAACGGATTGTTTCCGATTTCGTTGCAATTATTTCCATAACATTGAATATACTTATATGTAAATTTATCTTTATCAACGCTATTGTTAGAATTAGGTGAATTGATTGTCATATCATTTATCTACTCTGACAATTCCGTTACCTGTTGATCTTTAGCCTCGAAACTAGTATCAGCAGGTATAAACTTTTTCTCTTGTTTCTCATTGTTTGGAACGGCATAAATCAGACCGATTTCTATCAATCTTGCAATATATCGCGATCTAGGAACATCATGTTTTAGGTTATCTATACGTTTCAATAGCCGCGGGTCTATAGAGCAAGAAATTATTTCTCTTCTCATAGGACC
>JAKDMR010000373.1 GCA_030452275.1 Candidatus Nitrosocosmicus sp.
ACAGAGGATGAATGTAGTGAATGTTGACGAAGGCTTG
Organism: Candidatus Nitrosocosmicus sp.; assembly: GCA_030452275.1. Lineage (GTDB taxonomy): Archaea > Thermoproteota > Nitrososphaeria > Nitrososphaerales > Nitrososphaeraceae > Nitrosocosmicus. The sequence goes on from JAKDMR010000373.1 coordinate 38, forward strand.
GAGACTTAACTTACTACCGTAATAATCATAGTTGTATTTTTTAGTGTAGACATTTTAATCACTATCTACAACTGAAAAATGGAATATTTAGAATATTAAACTCCAAACTGTACTAACTTTCAGTTTTAAGATCAGGGTTTTCTATTTACGAAGATACTTCTGCTAGTTTTAATCAATTTCATTAAAACATGCTTAGACGATGAGGAGATAAATCCAAACTCTAATACTTGAGATAAACAACTTACTACCTCTGCTGACAATCAATTGCCACAATTATTCTTAGAATAGAGAATGAGAACGATATCAATAGTATATAATAAAGGACTTTCCTTATTTCATCATCTTCACAGTGATGAGAAATGATAAATAAGAATGCATTCAAGTTCTTAATTATAATACTTGCAATGATATCTATGTCCTCATTGGTTCTAGTATTTTACTCAAATGAAGTAGGAAATAGTCAGCAGAAGGAAAATGAAAAACATATTAGAAAGATAGACGCTGTGAATAACGATCTTGTAGATGCATGTAATTGGGATGTTCCTCGTGATATTGCTGTAGAGTTGTGTGATAATCAAATGAAACAAACCTGGAATAATTCTTGTCAAAAATACAAAGAAGAGAATCTAACTAGTTGTCCGAAAGTTGAAGCCTATTTGCATGGTAGAGATCTTTTATGAGATAATAAATTTGAGTTTTTGAAGATTGATCTAGGTATAACCGCTAGCGAGTTCTTGGAATATGCCATCAGAGAGAAACTGCAAAAGACAAAATCTTGAGTTATTACCAAGTCCAGTTTTTCTTACAGATGAATAAATATGCAGCTGTTTATTTTCATTATTCTTATTATTGCTGACTATGACTTTGCACGCCTGGCAACCCTTGTTTGTAACTTATTGTGATATTATCTCCTTGCTCATAAGTACAATTGCGAATAGATCGGGGTATATTATCTGCGGCTTCCGCTATACAAGTGCCGTTTTGTTTAATCTCTACCATCACATTCTCTTGAATACTTGAACCAAATAGTTGTCCTAACGACCCATCCAGTAGAATAAAAACGATTACTACTCCTAATATGATAAAGAGTGCTCCTAATATTTGTGGTGAAAGTTCAAACTCCAAGGTATTTCAAAAATATACGTCAAATAGTCAATATAACACTATCTTGAATCAACAAGAGGTAATTAAAGATATTAAAGGAAGGAAATCAAACTAAATTGATGGAGTTCTAGTACTTGGTTTATTTTATCCATAATACCCTATTCCCAATAATTTCTAAATATCTATTTAACTCTAGTATTTGATAGTGTAATCTCGGGCTAGAAAAACTAATAGCTATTGTATCTAAATTTGCAACATACTCCACAATAATTGAGAGCTCCCGCTTGGACATGATGCGAATACCTAATCCAAAGTTTGTATGAAGTGCGGCATAAAGTTCAAACGTAAAAAGAAAGAAGCAAAATTTCATAAATCAGATAGATGGTATTGCTCTTACAAATACTCATGTTCAGATAGGGCTAAGGAAAGATCTAATCAGTATGGAAGGGACAGAAAGGGGATAAACAAAGGTATCTTCCGTCTTAAAGCCAGATGACAAAATAATCGATTATGAAAGATATAGTAGCAAATTGGATTAAATATCGACTCCTTTGTCTCTCAATTCTTGTTCAACTTGCTTTATAAATGCCCTTGCCTTTTCGTTCTCTTCGTGTGTCTTTATTATTCGTTCAAGGATATCCTTTATTTCAGGATGTTTTTCAGATAATGAAACTAATTGATCAAAATACTGCTTTTCTATACCGATTCTGTCTTTGTCAGAAGCCATAAAAATATTCTAAAAAAAAACGTCAATAAAAATATTGGTTTTCTATCAATCATCCCTAGTTTGTCTTTTATTTCTCCTAGTTCTAGGCTCATTTCTGATAGCTTGTTTAAATAATTGTCACCGTAGATCTTCCAAGATATGGCTGAAGATCATAGTAATATTAGTGAAAGCAGAATGATAGTAAAACAAACTATAGATCAAGATAGAGTATTAGTGGATAAAATGACTGGAAAAGGATTACTAACTGATGAAATTTATAAAATATATCAAGAGAGAGTTAAGTTATATGATGATGCTCTAAACAATCAATCATTAAATGATAATACAGATAGAATTTTTCTCGATTATAGGAGATCAGATTTATTTGTTGATTTAAAGGTCTTTAAATTTAAAATTGCCTTTGAAGAACAGATAGGTCAAATTATGAGTAGATTAGATGAACAGGAAGATCAAATTAAGATTCTGAAAAAACGTCTTGTGGAGAAGGTGGAGGAGGAGAAGTAATAGTAAAAATAGGTATGTCCAATATTTCACATATTTTGAGGTTAAATTTTGAGGTTAATTTCATTACCTTTTTGAATCGACACACCAAGTCCAAGATGATGGGTTCCAAGTATTTTGTGAAACCGATAATTCTTTGGAATGTTCACACGTCAGGTTCGCGATGGCATTACCTGAATTAATGCAACTTAATCTAAAGAAATCAAAAAAGCATGTTAATGGGAAAATTAAATAAAAGAACAGTATAGTTATCTACTTAAATAACGGTAATAGTATAAGAAGAGATGAAAAATAACAAAGGCGTCAATTAGAAGTTCGCAGAGGGAACTTTCTCATGCTTTTGTATCTTTCTTTAGTAATGGTAAGATGGAGTAAATCGAGTGCTTATACGATCCTTCTACTACTTATTTACGGTGTCATCATCATGGTTTTCAGAATGTAGTATATTGACCAAGATCCAAATTTATTCCAATTTTAATACTTATCACATGATTGTAGCCTTTATTACCTTTCGTCTCCTCTATGGTTGGGCTATCCTGAGCTTGACATCTTTGGATTAAGGTAGAATTAGATAAAAGAAAATACTATTTATCACTGATCTAGATTTTCATTTCTTGTAACAGAGCTATCTACGTTAAATAGCATTC
>JAKDMR010000031.1 GCA_030452275.1 Candidatus Nitrosocosmicus sp.
CATACGCTAGACAGAAATAAAGCTCTTTTGACTAATTACGCAAGAGATCTTATATAGATTCGGGTCCAGAGGGAGGAGTGCTGATATAGGTAGTTAAAAGAGATTCTACTTTTAGGAGTATGATTGAATTCTCTTTCGTTTTCATTCAAGTTGTTTAATCTTTTACACAACTTTTGCAAGTCTAATAATCCTATTTCTTTCTTTGTTCTTTTCTCCTGATATTATATCAATACGGTCTTCTTTCAGGTTGGGATTAATCTCATTAATCTTTGAGGTTATATTGTTTGATGCATTGGACTACTAACCTCCCTTTTAATTATGGTTTTGTTTGATGTGGAATGTCTCAATTCTTCGTAATATAGGGTGGGGCTCCTTCCCGAACAACCATTTATCTTTTTCTTTCAAAAGCAGCAAAGCTTCTGAAACATCGTAAGATTCAATCATCACATCTGGCTATAATCTCTAAAAACTATATACTGTTTTCATCTATATGCTGCAATATAGAATCTATTCGACAGGGTAATCTAATTTCGATACTACAACATTCTATGGGATGTAAATTTTCAACTCCTTGTAAGTATTATAAAAAGGAGCACATTACCTGTAACGACGATGAAGAGGCTGACGGTTATTGTGGCTGTTACCGTCAGTTTAAGAACTTCTTGAGTAGCAAGACAGGGATACCCATGTGATAGTAAGACTTTCAATACTATCTTGTTGAATTTTTTATGACATCGTATTTTTTGATTAAAAAAGTGTTCATAATAGTTATTAATAATTAAGGATTAATGTTTACTATACTACATTGTGTTATTGCCAACTAACGCTTATCCCACATACTGATCAATTTAATTAATTATGGTTAATTAACCCGCAAAATACTATACAAATCACTGCCATTATCCCTTTATTTTGAATTTGCACATCTAAATTGACGATCATTAATTTGATGATGATTTCAGGGTTAGTTTGGTTATTAAGACACTTTTACATTAAATCGGTCTCTTTCTGGATATCCATCATCATTGGGAATAAATTTGCCTTCAATAAAATCAGGATAAAATTGCAGTTGCAAAACGCCATATACATCAGAAAAATGAGTATCATTTTCCTCCATTATTTTATATTGGCTTCTACCTCCAAGTCCACTAATAACATAATTTATACCATCTTTTTCTTCTCTCTGATAATTATGATTATGGCCCGAAAGCACCATATCTACTCCAGTAACCTTAAAAAGATCGTGATACCTGACAAATAAACTGTTGTTCCATTCTTCTAAGGTGCTGTGACAAGATATCAGTCTAAGAAATTTTAAAATGGAATTGCAATCTGATGAAACAAAAGGAGCATGACTTATCACAATCTTATATACCGCATCCGAATTTTCTAATTCATTTTTAACAAAGTTAAATTGTTCATTTTCAAGATTGTTTTTCTCGCTATTGCTGTTTTGATTTTCTTTCTCTAGTCCAGTGAAGTTCATGGCTACAACGAGAATTTTACTCCCGTTGTGATCGAATGTCTTGCTGTAATATCCCTCTTTGGGAATATTATATTGAAGCATAAGTTGTTTTTTTGTTTCCTCATTACCATCACCACTGCCTATATCATGATTACCAATTGCAAGCAATATATGACTAGATACATTTTCTTCTAAAACCCTTGTTTGATCGAAAAAGCAAGCTAAACTTGTATCGTAAGACAAATCGCCTAAGAACAGAACTAAATTGGGTTGAATATTTACAATTGATGAAATAGTTTGTTTGCCATTGTCATTACAACCGATATCTCCAACCGCGACGACATTCAATGGCATATTGTTTTGTCCAAATACATTAATCATATTTGATAGCAGTAGAACAGAGATGAAGGATACACCGAGGGTTAAGGAGAATAACAAATTGTGATAATTCACAAAAATTTCTCTTTCTACCCCATTTATAATCTAAGATAAAGATATAATTTTCACATTAAAAGGCCCGGAGGGGGTGCTGATATCGGTGTTCTGGATGGATTCAAATTTAATATTTAAGACTAAATTCATGAATCTGAGTAGTACTATTCGGACCGAGTGGGATATGCGGCAAAAATGACCTGGAACTTTATCTTAATTATGCATGTGCGTAGAGGGAGGAGTGCTGATATCGGTCTTAAAAATAGACTATTTTAGAGATTGTATTGGCGTAATAAGATATCGGAACTAAAACATAAAAAGTATGGGCCGAATGGGATATGAAGCAACAATTGACTTGAAAGATGTGTAGATGCTACATGTATTCGCACGATTTAGTATACAATTAGATTATCTGTATTTTAACACATATCCTAAAATCCGTGTTTGTTGCGAATAACTACACATTTGTTTCCAGTTTTGATTCTGTATCTGTTACAAGATGTTATTTCTAACTTAGCATCCTATTATATCTCGCATATCTCCTAGATTTCTATCTGTAACCTGGTCCAGCAAATCACATGCTCTTTGATCGTTATCGGGATTATCATCTGTCAGAATATCTGTTATTTCATTAGCGGAATTGATAGAGTTTGTTATATTTAACGGGTTCTGAATAATACCTTTGATTATGTCTCCATTTGTTCTAGGCTCTTCATTTGGTGGTGGCGGAGTAGTAACTGGATTGACCGTTACTATCACCTCATCAGGTTCACTGACTATGCCGTCTTCGTTAGTCACAATTAATTGAAAAGTAAGATCAGTTTGTTCATTAACTTCAGGAGCATCAAATATCGGATTTGAAGAAAACGGATCGCTTAGGGTAGCTTCCGGCCCACTAAGTTGGGTCCAAGAGTATGTTAGGGGAGAGCCTTCGGGGTCGGAGCTGTTGCTACCATCTAGTTGAACTACATCATTGCTTCGAACTGGTTGATCAGGTCCGGCGTCGGCGACAGGTTTTACGATGGGGGGAGTAGTCGTTGATATTATAGAGACATCTTTGGATTTTTGGTTAGCCACGTAAATATTGTCATTACTTGGGTTATACTCTAACATGTATGGTTCGTCACCAACACTTATGGTATCAATCACCGTGTTCGTTGAGCTGTCTATTACGAAGATAGCGCCAGAATCATAAGTGGCAACATAAATATCGCCATTACTGGGGTTATACTCAATTGCTGTTGGATTTGGATCAACATCTACGGTATCTATCACCATGTTCGTAGAGCTGTCTATTATGGAAACTGAGCTAGAACCAGCTACATAGATATTTTCATTGCTGGGATTGTATTCTAGATAAGACGGCGAGTGTCTCAGAGGTATAGTATCTATCACCATGTTCGTTGAACTGTCTATCACTGAAACACTACTATTAAGGAAGTTAGCTACATAGATATTTTCATTACTGGGATTGTATTCTAGATCATCCGGCCATGCTCCACCTTCGATTGTTTTAATCACTGTATTCGTAGAACCATCTATTACAAAGACATGACCTAAATCATATTCATCCTCAATATGACTAGCAACATAGATATCGCCATTACTGGGGTTATACTCAATTGCAGAAGGGGTTTCAATAACATCTATGGTAGATATTACTGAATCGGTCCAAGCTTTCTCAAAACCAAAAAAAGTATTAGATATTGTGATCATGAAGATTAGAATTAATATCAACCCATGCGAAATTGTTTTTTTCCCCATTATTTCAATTATGCTGAAATATGGCAATAAATGATTAGTTTGATCATTTGAGAAACATTTTCGTGTAATATATAATAGTAAATAGATATGCTAGGGTATTCATAGAGTCAGTTACGAGGCTCGGCTGAAGAAAATGAACATAAATTTTTACATGGGATTCTGTTATACACGCTTTAGAATAATTATAAAACCTCTCCGTATACTGTTTGTCAGCTCCCTTCCCTGAACCGTCAGAGGATAAAGTTTATCTTCGAAGGCAATCGCATTGACAATACGACAAATGTAGTGTTATTTGGGGCCGGAGCGAGTTATGGTTCTGGGTATATAGATCCCTATCCTCCACCCTTAGGCATCAATTTATTCACTGAATTAAAAAAAAATTATCCTCAAACATGGGGAAAAATCTCCGAATATGAGCAGTACTTTACAGAAAATTTTGAAAATGGGATGAGGATTGTTTACGAATCTTCTAAAAAAATAGTAAATATCAACGTATTAATATGTAATATCGCCGAATATTTTTGCAATTTCCGAATAAACGATAATTCCAATTTGTATGTAAAACTGATAAATGCAATGGGTTCAAGAACAAATATTATTTATAGTTCCCTGAATTATGACCTTTTATTCGAGTCTGCATTGGAAAAAGAAAACGTGAATTATGACTATTTTAATGAACGCAAAGGTGCAGTTAGTTTCTTAAAAATTCACGGTTCCTCCAATTTTCTTCCACCGGGTAACAATATATTCATCAATTGTGATTTTCAAGTCAAGAACTCTATCTCTTTTCCAAGCATAGAAGTAGGCGATTGTACCAGAGTAAGGGAGTTTTGTCGGTCAACAAATTCTATTTCCCCAATCATGGCGATCTATATGCATGACAAACCTCTCTTGATAACTTCACAAAATATTCCTGAGATTCAAGAGAGATGGAGACAATATGTCTCGAAGGCGGACAAAATTCTGATTATAGGGGTCAAGCCTAATCCTGATGATAAACATATCTGGGATAGCCTGTCTAATTCAAAAGGAAGAATTGGTATTGTGGGATCATCAAAACATTTTGATGATTGGAGGAATCTCCATCGTACAAATGATATCGATATTCTTCTAGGTAACTATTGGGAAGAATGCATTGATGATTGTATCAAGTTTATTAAGTAATTCTATATTCTATAAATCAAAAATATATGACATCCTGGACACTCATAGTCTCCATAGTATATGCATCCTTCACACCGTGAATCATCCATATGATTCGATGAACATTTGATTTTCAGAAACTCATCTTGTCCAAAACCAATAGTCACTCCTTTTCTTGGTCGTATCATAACTAGTTTACAAAAAGGGCATTTTCTTATTGAATTTGCTAAAGTCATCTGACTTCTACAAGGTTGGGTTTAACTTATAACAGGTTAACCCTGACTATTAAATTTGACAAAAACTAGTCTAGAAACAATGAGAACACCCAGGCCAAGTGAGACAATTGGTGGGCTACGTAACCGATCAACTACGGGATTATAATCTGGAATTATTGTTGAGGATTCACTCTGCTTGAGACCCCTTGCATCCTTTGCATAAATGTCTACAGGATTTGTCACTTCCAAGGCACCGCAAAGGAAGAAAATTCTCAACGTATTGTAAGATAGAAGGAAGAAAATTATATTGGAGAAAATAAATCTAGATTGGATTGGAGGTCATATCGCTCTCCGTCCCTCTGAACCCGATTCCATTCCAGATGTATAAAAGTCCGCATATTCATCTCAAATTCATTTCATGTTGGAATTGGTTTGTTATTAAATGGAAAGTTATGATTAGCAATAGCGTTCGTATTTGATTGAATTTGATTGGTTTTTAAAATGAGGTTAATCTAATGACATCTTATTTAATCGGTCTCTTAGTTCTCTGAGTAATGTTTTATCTAGTGTCATCTCTTGAACGTTGATTACCTTTCTATCTTTTTTGACCTTTGTGCCCAAGAGATATTGTTCCTTGTATATGTCTCTTCTGTGTATCTTGTATAAATCATTAATATACAATTCTTCAGGATATGATTTTAGGCTGTCTTCTACTACCATCTAAGCATACTCCAAATAGAATACTCTACTACCTCGTTAATATGCTTACATCGTTAAATGTCTTCATGCCATATTTCCTCTTCTCTTTATCTTATTTTAGCTTCTGATATTTAGTAATGTAAATGCGGAACGCGTGACAAAACACAGTCAGATTTTTAGACAAAATCTCCCTTCGTTATTATTATTGATATGTAGATAGTCACAGAGATTGGTAGATGCAAATACTTCTGGACTAGTTTGTGTAGTTTTGGATCAAATTGTTTTAAAACTGGTTTCAGTAGTTTTAGCTACCAAACTAATTTTTTGGCATTTAAAAAGTAGAAGGGATGTAAACTCATGCATTTGATTGATTTACGATAAAAATTTCTGGATATGTCCTAAATGTGTCATAAAAGGTTTAATTATACTATTTTTATCTATATCTTTGATGACTTCTGGTAAATACTTCAATAAAGGTGTTAAAGCATTAGATGAACCAAATGTAGGGTATGTAGTCAGAGAAACTCCAGATAAGATCATAGTATTTGGAGGAAAAAATGAACGGTACGATATTCCAATAAAGGAAATTGAGCAGGTGGGTGCCAATGTATTGATTGGATTAAATTCTGCTGATTTGGATAAATATGCAGTATCACGAGATGCCCCGCTTCCAGCAGGCAGGGAGGATCCTTGGGGAGGATCAGATAACGTGGTGGATTTAGCATCATATGAGGGTAAATATCCAAACACATTGTTTAACAAAGGAGTTCGGGCAAAGAATGAAGACCATGTTGGCCATGTAATGAAGGAGACTAATGATAAAATAGTGATTTTTGGAGAGAATAATAAAAGATTTGACATCCCAAAATCTGAGATTTATCAGGTAGGTATGAATGTCATAATAAAAATTGACTTTCCCGAAATATTCAAATACGAAGTCCCAAAGGAAGCACCGTTACCCACAGGTGAGCCTATAGAAACAATTGATACACAGGCATTCCCAGAAGAGTATCATGGTCCTAAATAACTAGCCCTTTTAAAACCCTTTTTTTCAATTTCTGGTATGGTGATTTTTGCATATTTGATAATTTTTTGCGAAATTGATCGTTGCGTGTAATTATCTTGATAAGATTCTAGGGTCGTAGTAGTCAAGGATGATTAGGAAATTGAATATAAGATCTAGTAGCAATAGATCGTCAAGATAGGACTCCACTTGTCCATTAAAACAAATAACCATAGAATGTGACTGATCAATTATTCAAGTCCCTAAAATGATAAGCGTACAGTTCCAAATTGAAGGAACCCAAAATACAACAGAGGGAATAGTATGGCAAACATGGTTAAGTCAACACCATTTACCCGAGAAATATTACAATGGAACATTCAAGAATGGACCTAAAAATCATACCAATAACGATGTTGGATGAATGATAGAAATATCACACTTGAATATGAATAAATCTAAGCAGAGAATAAAGATATAGCTAATGATTAAAGATAAAGTCATACTAATAACAGGGGCAAGTAGTGGAATAGGATACACAACTGCCTTAACTTTGTCTAGAGCGGGCGCAACTATTGTTGCAGGGGCACGCAGGATTGAAAAATTGGAGAGTTTGAAGCAGGCAGTTAGAGATCATAAAGGTGAGATCCTGATAAACCAATTAGATGTTACGAGAAGGGAAGAATGTACCAACTTTGCTAATTTGGCAATCGATAAATATGGACGGATTGACGTCTTAATCAATAACGCGGGCCTTATGCCATTGAGTTTTGTAAAGAACATAAAAATAGATGAGTGGGATAGAATGGTTGATGTAAACGTTAAAGGTGTCCTGTATAGTACAGCATCTGTTATTCCTCACATGCTAGCAAATAAGTCTGGTCACATAGTAAATATTTCTTCGATAGCAGGCAGATTAGTTTTTCCAGCTGGAAGTGTTTACTGTGCAACAAAGCATGCCGTTACCGCATTTAGCGAAGGATTAAGACAGGAATTAAGCCAACGATCCAACATCCGTGTTACTTGCATTGAACCTGGTGTAGTTGCAACGGAACTTAATAATACTATTACGGATAGTTCACTACAAGGGTTTCTGGAATCGGTTAAGAAAATGGAACCGCTGCAAGCCCAAGATATAGCAAATGCCATTTTATTTGCAATAGATTCACCAAATCATATGAATGTAAATGAAATTATGTTAAGACCTGTACAACAGGAAAGATAGCATATACGTTCTCACAGCACTTTAAGATAAATTGATATGTGCTGCAAAATGAATAATCCCTTTATCCAGCTGATTTCACTATTTTTTGGAGCACAATATTTTTAGAGTATAGTCTTTGCTATTTTGCCATTTTTCAAATCATTGGGTAGGAGAATCTTGATAGTAATTGTATGTAATGGGATTACATAAATTGATAAACCCCCTCACCACAGAAAGATAATATAGGAACTGCACAAAGTTTATCATTTTTTTGGCCTTTGCTTTTTCCTTTGCTTTTTATTTTTCCTTTGGCCCTGTTGAAGGTATGTCTTTTGGGGATTTAAAACCCCCTGGATTAATTATACCTCATATGCTGACCGAGGGTTTGGTTTCGGTTTTCCATCTGGTTGGACAGTTGTAAATAATACATACCAGGATAACAGTGTTATTGCATTGATGCCCCCAAATAACTATGATCTGTTTGGAGAAAAATTGACATTTGGAATGGAGAAATTAGCATCAAACATGACTCTCCAAGAATACTCTGATAAAGCAATAAAAATTCTGTCTACAACCATGAAAGATTTTCACCTGCTAGATTCAAACCCTTTTCTTCTTTCAGATGCAGTATGGGAGAGGATCTCGTTCACCCATGAAACTGATAATAGAGTAATTCAAGTCTTGCAGTTTTGGTCCATAAAAGATGATTATGTTTATATTATATCATTCAGTACTACTCCAGATAGTTACTTTAGTTACCTTCCAACAGTCTATAAAATAGTTTCTGGCGTTGAAATTTTTGCAAAAACCACAACGGATAATCCTTCCGTTAAGATCAAAGAATCTATTTATCAGTCTCCAGAGGGGTTTGTATTAAAATATCCAGGTACCTGGAATATAGTTTACGGACAAAACAGAGTGTCTTTTATAGCGGATCAAGATAATCCTCAAGATCGTTATTTAGAAAGAGTTGATTTCTATCATTATAGGAGTGACGATAATATATCAAGGACCACGCAAGTCGAAAACGATTCCCTAAAGGTTGATTTGATTAATGAAATTAGTTATCTAGCAAATAACCTTGAGAATTTTGAGTTGATTTCAGTAAATGATACGAATTTCTCCAAAGGCTTAGGAAAAGAGCTCATATACTCTTATAGTTCAAATTTGGGCACTACCAAATCAAAAGAAATAATGATAAAAAACAAGACACAAATGTTTATGATCATATTTATCGCACAAAAGGATGAATTCGATGAATTTTTACCTACAGTCAACAGAGTGATAGATAGCTTCCAGCTGACTGCTGCTAAGATGACCTAGTTTGTGAGATTTCTCGAGACTGTAATACATTTATATATTTACTTTTGGAAGGAAGTTCGAAAGAGACCGACAGATACGGGATGTAAAGATGAATAAGAATATAATATGCAAAAAAACTCAGGATGAGCTGATAAAGAAACTCAACAATCCGCCCTTATTCTCAATTATCATTCCAACTTACAATGAATCTCTGAATATTGTTAATTTAGTAAATTCCATAAATACTTGTGTCAAACACCTAGGCTGCTATGAGATAGTCATAATTGATGATAATTCTCCGGATTGCACTGTTGACAAAATTATTGAGGCTTTTGATAAAAAAAAGGGGTTCTACTTGTACAAAATACGAGATACAGTAGGCGTTCAGTCACATAAGCATTTTTTTATATATCCGCTTCATGACGAGAGCTTTTTTATAAAGATTGTAAAAAGAAAGGAACGTTCTGGTTTAATATCTGCCATATATGAGGGATTTAAATCATCAATTAGTGACTATCTCATAGTAATGGATGCTGACTTCTCTCATACTCCCTTACATATCAATAGTCTGATTGGAGAGATCAGAAATTCAAATTATGATCTTGTTATTGCTTCACGATACTTGAAAGGGGGCAGGATAGTAGGATGGACTTCGAAACGAATTTTTTATAGCAAGTTTGCCACAAATTTATCAAAACTCTTATTCAGGTTATCAAATGTATCAGATCCAATGTCCGGATTTTTTGTATTAAAAAGAGACGTAGTTAGGAAAATGGAATTTAATTCATCGGGTTTTAAGATTCTTCTAGAGATACTAGTAAAGTCAAAAGCAATAAAGATTAAGGAAATCCCCTATACTTTTACCGATAGGACAAATGGTTCAAGTAAACTTAATTCTAAAGTAACCATTGACTTTTTTAAGAGCTTGTATATCTTGCACAAACATAATTGAAAATGAGAATTCGGTTAATTTTGTGTGCAGCAATCATTTAAGGGCTAATTCCAGTGACAACATATTCTAGAATTCTATCTTTCTTGCCCAGTGCAACCGAAATAATTTTTGAATTAGGACTGGAGGGTAAACTCAAAGGTGTGACACACGAATGCACTTATCCTAAGGAAGCCGCACAAATACCAAAAATAATTAGACCAACAATAAGCTTTGACGAACTGGATAGTTCACATATAGATATGAAAGTAAGAGAGATGTCAATCAAAAATGAACCATTGTTCAAACTTGACACCGATAAAATAAGGGAAATAGAACCAGATTTGATAATTAGTCAAAACATGTGCTCAGTTTGTGCACCTTTTGATAAAGAAATACAGGCAACATTCGAAATATTAGGTTATCAGCCTCATAATTTAGTGCTAAACCCTACGAACCTTTTTGAAATATTTCAAAGTATACTGGTTTTGGCTAAAGAATTAGACAGAACAGAAGAAGCTTTGAAAATTACTAATCATCTTAAAGAAAGAATTAATATAATAAAATCTGTTATACAAGAACCAAATAAAAAGCATCTTTTAGGTAATCACCCAAAAGTAATCTGTTTGGATTGGCTGGACCCATTTTATCTTGCTGGACATTGGGTACCTGATATGCTAGATTTAGTTGGCGCCAATGGTTTAAATGGACTGAGCGGTTACGACTCACGCCTAATTAACACATTGCAAATTTCAAAGTTGAATCCAGACAAGGTGATTATAATGCCATGTGGATTTGATATTACCCGGTCCCAAAAAGAATACCATAAGATAGAGGATTCTAATTGGGATACATTAAAAGCCGATAAGAAAAATGAAATTTACATCGTAGATTCCAACTCTTATTTCAGTAAACCCAGTCCTAGAATAGTGACTGGAATCGAAATATTAAGCAAGATTGCTTTTCCCGAAGCGTTTGAGCATATAAGAATTCCAAATTCAAGTTTTATCCGCGTCTAACTAATTATTGTGGTGCTAGAACAAGACAAGAGATAACGTATTTACTTTACCAAATAACAAATACAGCCGTTTCTCCTGGTAATATCGTAGAGTTTTGCAGGATAAGAGTGAATAGCGCCGTCCTTATTTTCATAAATCGAACCTATCGGAAAAAACACCTTAGAGTTCGGATCATCCAAATCGTCATTATATCCATACATCAAATTTGAAATTTCAATTTCATACCTGATTGGATATGGGGAATGAGCAATTCTGTTCCACCACTCTACTCCAGTGAAACTTTGATGAAACTGAAAAGTAAACTGTCCTCGATCTATTTTGAGAGAAAATTTTTCGTCTTCATTTGAATCGAGATCTTTCAAATAGTATTCCAATCTCGAGTCCTTATCTATGAAATTGATTTCTCTATGGTACGAGTGTCCTATTTGTGGTAAGACTTTATTAAATCGATATTGATTGTGACCTCTGAAAATTGCCTCAAAATAGTCCTGGTTGTCGAATTGACAAATTAAGTTTAATTCTACTGCAACATGTTGGATATTGAAAATTTCTAACAAGTACAGCATCCAAGATTTGTCAGGAATCCTATTACCTTTGTCTCCTATTATGCTTAAATTATCCGTGATAATTCTAAATCTCGAAACATGTTTCTTGTAATCATTATGTGGAGTATCGATACATCCGTACCAATAGTGCATAATAATTTTCAATTGATTCTATATTTATTCTTGATACTTAGAGGATTTTGGTTTGGATTTAGTAATCTCCTTTCGATCAAAAAAACATAAGGATAGACCCCTCATATTTAAAGACAAAAAGTTAGAATATTCTTATTTATTAATTCTTAAATACGCATGGAAAAAATTTAGTTATATACCGTGAAAAAATCATTATCAAACTCCCAGGTTCGGTGAATGAAGTGCGGGAAATATGATAACCACCGATGAGATTCAAACACCTACGATAAAAATACTTGTAATATTGATAATTGTTGAATATAATAAAATATAGGATACGCTTGACATAATACCTTGGTTGATGAAAGTATAGAACTCGATCTGGTTTCCACTAAGAAAAAAATTTCTC
>JAKDMR010000032.1 GCA_030452275.1 Candidatus Nitrosocosmicus sp.
AATTGAGCATTATTAAATAGACATCCCAGATCTTGTCTTAATTCTCTCAGAACCTCAGCAAACTGAAAATTTATATGAAATGGTTCCACCAATTAGAAAGTTACATTCTAAATTTCTTTATAATCCCTCTTATCTGGGTTTCTTATCACCAGGTAGTCCATCATAAAAAAATCGACATTATAGCAAGAAATTTATTCATACAAAAAGGTTGAACCGGCTTGCACTATCACGATTTCTTTTATTTATCCAAAAAGTTTGCCAGGCCTTTTTCTTTATGGAAAAAAAATAGTGTATTTTTATTATTTAGTTGAGCCGGTAGGTTATCTGCACGGTGACAGAAACCTCTTGTTCTCCTGGGAGTATAGGAGTTGATGAAGCTCCAGAAGCAAATGATCTTTGCATAATTTGATCGCTAGAGGGCATGGGATTGAATCCACCTGTATTAACAGATATTGATTTGATACCGACGATTGTAGACCCTATTGCAGATGAGGCTATATCTGCATTTTGTTTGGCGTTAATAATAGCTTGTTCTATTAGTGTATTTTTAACACTCTCTAACGACTTGTCAGAAACTTTAAAATCCACCCCATTAATGGTATTGGCTCCTGCATTTACCGCAGAATCAATCCATGATGAAATATTATTAAAGTTCGAACTTTGAACTGTCAGTATGTTAGATACAGTAAACCCCGTTTTTACACTATTTCCTGATTCTGTAAAATTGTAATTGGGTTGAATAGTATATTGAGAAGTACTTATCTCATTTTCTTGTACGCCATTATCTCTCAAACTAGTGATTATTTCGTTTGCTATTTTCGAGTTTGAAATTAAAGCATCAGTAGCCGATATATTTATTGATTGTACTCCAATTGAGATAGTTACCAAATCGGTATTTACTTTGTCCGTTGCAGAACCTGACACAAACAAAGTATTATTGAGAGATGCTAATTGAGTTTTATTGTCTTGGCCAGAAACAGTGGCTTGGGCAAATACGCCAATAGGTGCCATGTTCATGACTGTAAGAGATACAAATCCCAGTCCCAGTCCCAGAAATAATAAGATGGTAAGATTACTGACATTTCGTTTCAAATTTTTTTCATAATAATTTGACATCGATTTATTAAAGACTACTTCAATATATAAGAAGATCTTTGCTTTAAGGTTAGACGAGGTTATGCTTTTTTGTCAAAGTATTTTTTGTTGGATTAGCCTGTGAGATAATTGAATATGATATTGAGTCTAATTCTTATTTTCTAATTGGAGACAGCATAAATTATAGACATATAGGGTAATAGTTACAATTACGCTTGTAATTAGGAACAGATTCGAAGGGCTCACGATTTGGTAATATTAGTATTGTCGTATATAACTTATTATTATATTTGAATATCAAAAACTTGGTTCGCTATTTATTAGTAAAATGAAACATTACAAAGTCGATTAATATCAATTGTACATCTTCCCAATTAATATGATATCAAATTGTTAAATATTTCTAGATAATACATGTATTGCTATGCCTCAAAAAAGTAATAATTATCAAATAAAAAACCTATTTGTATATCTGTCTTGATAGCGAGGTCTGCAATACTTATCCTTGATGTATGGTATAAGGGCGCTGTTATCTTAACGAAAAATCTATTGCTTGAAGATGCTCTATTTCAATTATGTTCAGTAAAAGAGACTGAACACCTTCAGAGTGCATTGGCTATGGTCTGTATTTGTATTTTCTTGGATTGTCAATAAGGAACGTTGTCAAGGCATTGTCATATCCGCATATAGTCGAAAGAAGTCATGTTGCAATATGGAAGTGGATTCAGAAATTTCATCCTAGAAAGATATCATCAACAAGGAGAAATAATATATCAGAATACATAGTTGATGAAACCCTAGTCAAAGTTGGTTCAGAATTAATATGGCTTTGAGTTGCAAATGAGCCTGAAAATGGTGAAATTCTCGCACAAAATATAACCCAGTAGAGAAACTTGCTTGTTGCTGAGCGCTTTCTGTCAGGTGCTGACAGAGACTACGGAAATCATCCTGTTTCCACAGACGGTGGAACATGGTACCCGATGGCTTGTCAGTTTCTCAAACTCGATCACCATGTTCATTCCTCTATAGAGAAAAGCATGATTGAAAGGAAAATGCAGTATATCAGGGATAGAACTGAAAGTTTCGATGATTATTTCCCATGTTGGATAAAGAATTGCAATAAATCACGTGTTAAATTGGATGAATCTGTTCGTCACATATCATAACATGGAGGCGGTAAACGCTTAAGTTAACAGCGCCGGTATAAGATTTGATTGGCGGAAAAAGTGTTACTAAGGATAAAAAAGATAAAGCTATGATAATTGGAATAATTGTCAATAACCATATTCTTTTCTTCTTAACCGTATACTATTATAAAATGTTAATATATACGGGCGGTATTGATAACTTAATGAAACTAAATACAATATTTTTGCTGATTACTACCGGCGCTTTATTTACTGCTCTCTTAATGATGTCTAACCCTACTGCAAATATACCTCAATACACTAATGCTCAATCTGATAGTAATATCCGCTTTACTGCAAATCTGACAAATTACGAGGTATTTCCTTCACGAAATCAACCAAATACAGATGGAACAGGTAATGCCACATTCACTCTTTTACCGGATGGAGATACGATGTCTTATGTAATTACTGGATCTAATATCGGTGAGGTTAATGCATCCAGTTCATCTATTATTAGGAATATAGCATTAGGATATTCCACGGACCGTGTTCCTTTTTCCCCCATGTATAATTTTCATCTAGCTACAAATGAAGGGTTAATTAAAGATGGTGTTGGGACCATACAGGGTAATTTTACGTCTGCCGATTTCTTAGAACGTTATAGAGACATACCAATGTCTGATTTAGTCAGATCAATACTTGATGGGAATGTATTTGTCAAAATATCAACGGTGGATCACCCATTAGGCGAAATTGGAGGAATGTTGCGACCTGCATTTTAATAAAACAAACATCTTAACAATTTTTTAATTTTAGGTATCTGGATTTATCTAACCGAATTCATTCAAATATCATGAATTACAAGTAAACCAATTCGTAGTTCAAATTTCAAGCATAGTCGAGATACTCTAACCAATTCGGATATCGACTTGGATAAGGTTTTATTTATGATAGCAATGGGCATATAATCGCAAATCACCATGCACTCATTAGAGCAAATGAATTACTTGTTCCTTTTCCTGATGGACTAGTATATAAAGGGAATCAACTAATTCCAAACCATATTCTATACTAATACTTGCTAATGACATGGTTGGTTTGATGAATGCTCTGAAAACGCAGCAGACCCATGTTTTTGGATATTCCCTAGTAGGTCTCATATTCGGAAGTTATTTCAAAAAGAGAATTAACTGCATGTTCAAATTTACTAAATATACTCATCTTTTAATATCAATGATTTCAATAACGATTTTGACCTTGATAATGGCAACATCAGATCAATAATAAAAAAAAGTCAAAGGACTTTTCAAACTAGATGGCTGGGAAATGGTAGATGTCAAGAATAGAAATAAGTAGATTGGAGTTAAGTGTGATATTGCTTCTGAACCTTAAGGTACTATGTCCACTCAGCAAATGAAGATGCTCCATTCTTAGTATGATCGTCAAAAGAAACAGAACATCTAATCATACATTGGTTAGGTTCTTTATTTGCAGTTCCTTGGTTTATCTTTTAGGTATACATCAAAGAAACTACCATTCTTACGCACTATCAAGAGAAGCCGTATAGCTATCTAGATGTGGATTCAGAAAAATATCGTCCCAAAAAATTCTCTTCAAAGAGAAAGCGGATTCCGGAATCATAGTTGATCAGACTTGAAGTTGGTTCACAATATGTTTGGCTAAGGGTTACAATTGAGCCAAAAAGCAAATAGATCTCACTGTATCCATACCCCATGATAGAATCATGTTTATAACAGATAGATTCATTGCAGGCTTGGTCGAGATTAATGAGAGACATGCTGTATCAACCAAAGGCGGTATCTAGTATCCCAAGTATGTAGGTTCCTAAACCTAAAACTTTATTTTCATTCCTCTTTTAAGAAAAGCATGATGAAGAGGACATTATTGTGCATCAAGAATAGGACTGAATGCATTGATGACAACCTTCCCTGTGGTAGAAAATACTGTTTCAATCTCTTCCATATCAAAAACTGGGTCAACCTGATAGTAAACATATACAATAGAATAGCTGTTATACTCTTAAGTCAACAGCGCCTACAAAACTAGAAAACGCGACTTCAATTGGACAGGTTGTAAGTGATGCAAATATATCGGGAGTTTATTCAGTTAAAGGACCACAAGAATCAAACCTTGAGAATTTGCAAGTTGCAGTTACTACTGCAAAATACGATCCGGAAGATTTAGTAACAAGAGGAGGATTATTTGTGAAGGGGAGTAATACATATGTGGCTGCAAATGCCTCAGAAGCAGTTGGTACGGGCGAATGGAAAATAACAAGGTATGCCACTCTTCCTCCAGGACCAAATTCAGTAACTGTTCAAGCTGAGGTAAGATGCTTGGATATAACCCCATAACTTTTTATGTTAAAAAATAAATCTTTCGTTTGCTAAAATTATTTTTTTCCAACACTAAATTCAAAAAGTATAATAAATCCATATCTGTATGTAAGGTTTTGAGTCAAATCATTTTGATAAAATCAGGACGTCGTTTTTTCAGCATACTATTGGTAACTTTGGTATTTTCTTATGCCTATTCAGGAGCTTCAGGATTCGATTTGGCCTGGGCAGACTATGCTGTGACCACTGTAAATGTTGGAAATAGTCCCCGAGCTCTAGAGTTTAATCCAAGCAACAATAACATTTACGTTGCTAACCAAGGCTCAAACAGCATCTCTGTTATCCAAACTGTTGATTTAGAATCCATTGGTAATAAGTGATCAAATGAATATGTAGAGGATTATAGTCCATATTACTCTCTTCCAAAGGGCTTGTTCAGTTAAGCATCTTTAATTTACTGTTATGATGATCTACAAACAGATTCAACCATTTGATAATATTTCTTAATTTACAATGCGTTAGCTTACTAGGGAGCTCTTGAAATAGGATACTTTCCATGAACATCTCTGCTACAAAAATATTTCTCACTTTGAATATTGATAGTGTTAGAATTTGTCTATTTTCTGGCTCAATTGCTACCAATAACCAGATCAGTTAGGAGCCATGCTTGACGAGTTTCATCGACAATGAATTCTGAAATCCTCTTTTTATTGATGATTTTTCTTTTGGATTATACTTTTTAATCCTCTTCCAACTCGCAACGTGACTTCTCTTGACTTTGTTTAAGAATGACATTATTTTGGTAACGTTTCTAGTCGACAACCACAGAAAGTACAAGAAAGACTAAATTCCATATCCAGTAGAGATGATCTGCTTTTTTACAAACATACTATGAATGGAGCATCTTCAAGCTATAGCTTAGTCGTTCAGTTAATAGAGCCTCTAAACACATCAAATTAGGTTAATTATTTTCAAAAACAGGACCAGGTTTAGCCTTAGCCTAGAACTTTCTAATCCGATGCATTCTACATTCATATTATCAGTAAAGAAGATCTGAAATATTGCTTGTATCCTTATTTAAATCATCATTGTCTTGAATAGTAAAGTCATTAGATCCTAAACTATTAGGAGTCAGGTTCTTAAACAAGTTGTATATCTCCTCAGAAGTTATCATATAGTATTCTTTTGAGTCGTTTATATTCACATATACAGCAGCTACCAGATGCATTATAAACCTAGAAAAAATGGTTAATGTTTTTATCAAATTTACCGTGATCAACCGGAGTATAAACTAGGTATGTCAAAGGATAAAAGGTTAGCCTTGTGTTTTTGCACTAACATTAATACTTTTGTCTCTAGAAGCCATTATCCCTACAATAACACACTAGACTAAATCCGGGAATGGGACGAACGAATTATCAGCGAATATGAAGATCAAATTAGGAGCACTATGAAAAGTCTACCAATATTGTCGCAGACTCAAAGTATCAATATCAATTCTCTAATAGTGTAATATACGATAACGGTGGATCCCGATTAGGATATATTTTCGAAGATGCAACCTTCAAGTACCTAGAAATAATATGAAAGTTTTAAAAGTAGCCATTTCCCTATTGCAATGTTGAAAGATTGAATAGAAAAAGTCACTTTCAAAGGGCATTGATATTCCAGGGAGGCGGATCTTTAGGAGCTTATGAGGCTGGCGTTTACAAGGCCACTTACGAATTGCTTTCTGAGAGGGATGTAAAATTGGGTAGGAAGGGAAAACCGATATTCCATATTGTAGCTGGTACCTCTATAGGCGCAATGAACGCAGCCGTACTAGTCAGTTACGTAAAAGAAAACAAGAGCTGGCAAGGGTCGGCGGATCGGCTGATTGAATTCTGGGAATATATGGCAACAGAATCTTTCATGGATTCAATTCCAAGTTTTAATCAATGGTGGAATTATTTGCACTATTTTTATAAAGATTTGGCATCAAGCGAATCGGCGAGAAGATATTATAACACTAAGCAGTTCATGTTTAGAGGTGTACCAAATGTATTTACCATTTCCACAATGTTGGAAGATAGGCGGTTTTTGGATCCTATTAATACACAGTATCTTTATAGCAACAAACCGTTAAAAAAGAGTCTTGAGAAATTTGCAAAGTTTCCGATAGCAACCAGTTACCAAAATAACGAACCTAGGCTACTTTTGGTGAGCGTCGACGTACAGGAAGGAAGCACTGTAGTATTTGATAGTTACGAAAAGGAGGGCGGTATTCGGAAAACTGAGTATGGTCGTTACGGTCCTGAATATTCAAGGGGACCTAATGACCCAGAAGGATACGAGTATGTAATTAGTCATAATGACGGGATAGAAGTTGACTTTGTTCTTGCAAGTGGTTCGGTACCTGTTAATTACGAATATACTAAATTACAGGTAGAAGATACCAATAGTAGTCATCGAATTAAAAGCGGAATCGAAAAGCAGAAAGAAGAGTGGGATAACCCGACTACTAAGAAAGTTCGTTATTTTTGGGATGGTGACATTATAGCAAATACTCCACTTAGAGAGGCCGTAATTGAACACCGCAGATATTGGGCTTCCGTGAGAAAATCCGAAGTACCTCCTCTCCGCGTTTTCATAGTTAATGTACATCCAATTAAGCAAGACTCCTTACCTGCTGATCATGACGCTCTTGTGGACAGAAAAAATGACTTGACATATCATGATAGGACCTTATTTGATGAAAGGATGGCATTAATGATGACTGATTATGTTAAGATTGCTAATAGGCTTATCAAGCTAGCCGAAGATAACAAGATTGAAAAGTCTTTAATAGATGACATCTTAAAACAACAAGCCGATACGAGAAACTTTAGCACTGGTAAGCATTTAAGATTCGCGGATCTGATTGAACATATGGTTTCTGTAGAACAGGTAATTAGAATAGAACGTAAAAACGACACACATACGATATCAAATAAAACTTTTGATTTCTCAAGAACCACAGTTAGAAATCTAATAAGGGATGGATATGAAGAGACGTTAGAGCAGGAAGATGAAATATTGCAAGTGTGGGATTCGGAGCACCCCAGATAATATAATATTAGTAGTTATGAGTCTATTGCGATCATACTGCAATATTTTTCCCTTTAAACTCTTATTTTTAATTGATTTTTTCTTTTGTTAATTTCATTATGATGTCTCTGGCAAGAGCAAAGGGTATAGGAAGATTGTAAATACCGAAATCATAATAATTGCAAAAATGGTGAGTACAATTCCATTTTTGATCATCTCTTTGACCTGTATTTTGCCTTGTTCATAAACTAGTGCATTAGGAGTCCCCATTGGTAGGAGGAACGCAAGGGAACTAGATAATGTAATCGCAGCAAGAAACGGTAATGGGGGCCAATTATTCAACGCAGCCATGCTCGCAACAACGGGTATGAATATAGCTGCCGTGGCTGTATTTGACATCGTATTACCTATAATCATTGTAATATAAACTATAAGAATTACTATTACTGGAAAGAGCAGAATAGTTAATACTGATAATTTGGTCACTAGATAGTCAGCAAGGCCCGATGTTGTAAACGCCAATGACAGGGAAATTCCTGCACCCAGAATAAATAAAACACCAAGTGGGATTTTTTGCACATCTTACCAGTTCAGAAATTTTTCAGTTCTATTTTTTGGCATCACAAATAATGATACACCACCAAAAATTGCAATCACTGCAGTTTCAAGATATGAATCATCACCAGCCCAATATGGAGCTGCGAACATTAGGATTAAAACTACTAGCAAAATAATTAATGAGGCCTTCTGCTCCCTTGTTATTTTTCCTAACTTTTCTTTTTCAATGACAATTATCTTCCTGATGAGCGTTTCATCCATTTGCTCCTTCCTAACTTGACCTGTGAAATATAGTATAGATATCATCAACATTGTAAATACCAGTGGAGCAGCTACTGAAGGCCATGTACCGAATATAATAGTTTTGTCAAATAGCTCGTTTACTATTTCTGCATACATTAGATTAGGAGGAGATGCATTGAGGGTTGTCATACTCCCAATTGAAGAGGAGAATGCCACCCCTAGTAAAAGGCTAACTTTAAACTTTGTACTAAATCTAATACCGTTATCAGATAACAAGGATAAAGTGGCGAAAACCATTGGAATAATCAAAATAGCTACCGTAGTGCTCATAATAACGGTGGAAATTAAAGCCGTACAGATCATAAAACCAAGTATTATTCTCTTGGATGAATATCCAAAAATACTAATAATCCCAAATGCAATTTTTCGTTGTAAACCGGATTTTTCGACTGCAAGAACGACCAGAAACATCCCCCAATAGGAGAATAATTATTGGGCTCATGTATTCTGCTCCCGCGACTCGTAGTGATAAGACCCCCCGTTATAGGAAACAGAGCTAGAGGTAATAGAGCAGTTGCATAAATACTAACAGCTTCAGTGACCCACCAAACAACAAGCCAAAGTGTTATACCCGCGACTAGTTTACCTTGCTCTGGTAAACCTTCTGGAACAGGAATAACAAGAAGGATGAAGAACAAAACTGGACCTAAAATGAGTCCAATTAACTTGGTTTTGCTTACTTTTGTAGATCGGGAGAAATGGCTGTTCTGCATCCATGCTAGCATTATTTGACAGTAATATAAGTGAATAATGTATATCAGAAACAAACAATGGCAAGACCAAACTGACTCACTTGATAGATGGAGTTAGTGTAAGGAACATAATGCAAATGAATATTTGAACCCTGATGGATATCTAGCCTGAACCTTTAAACCCGCAACTTCATTGCTATTTTATGTCTAATGGGATCTCAAGTGTATGATTTGTAAAAGGATTGGCTGAATTGTTAGAGCTTCTTATGGTATAAACATAAAATGTGTCACCGTTGTAGCACTCTTGGCAACGATATTACTCTGATGGTAACAATATCAATAATATCGAGAAATCAGATAGGGTTGCCCGATTACCTCAGTCAGTCTCGCCATAACTATTCCGCCGCACCGCTCTAAAGGCGGTGCTATTATCCTCTAGCCGACTAAAAGAACAATATCATAAAATTATCTTGCAGTTTGATATTCTAAACATGAATTTCCTAAAAATTTCGTAGAAACTAGTATCCAAACTATGATATGATTAATTTCACTTATACATTTTGATAATAATGAGTAACATAACAAAAACTAGTAAGATTGGAATCTTTGCAATGATGTTTATTGCAGCTGCCTTAATCGGTTCAGTAGTTACTTTTGGCGACAGCATGGCATTTGCTACCGGAAAACACAACGATGCAGAACAAGAAATCGAACAAGATCAGGGTAGCGAACAAAATGCACCGTGTGTTTCTGGTGAATTAACATTAGCATCATGCAACAACGTCGGAATACAATTGCAAGCACAATTAGGCAATTTGGCTTTAGGTCAACAATAAACCATTTTTTTTAAGATTATATAGTGTTACCAAGATAAATTTATATTGTTTCGTTGCCGCCCTAAAGGCGGCACTATACTCGTCATATATAGAGAATAGATACGCGGGATCCAAATAGCGATGCGATTGTTGAAGTATAAGCAGAGGCAAAGTTTTCAGACTATAATCTCATGTTAAAGTTCCCAAGAATAAGGATTAAAGACAGAAGGCTTTTCCCGATTTATTGGGCAACATCATATATGCTCCAAAGATATCGATATTAAACAACTAGTTCTAATTCCCTTTTCTTATGTTTGTTCCTTTTTAGTAAAAATCAGGAAGACCGCACATTATCGAATTTAGTATATCTCAAACTAATCATCTGTGAATGAAGACCTAGGTGCAGAAGTAAGCCATACAAAACATTATTGATTTTATGAGTTTGATTTGAAGGATGCCCCACAGAAGTCGTTTTCTTGGTCACTAAGTCCGTCAGACCCACCTTTTAGAAGGGCGGCGTGACAACAGATTATTTATTTTCCAGTTCTCATTTTTAATTTTACTGAATTTCGCATCTCACCAATTCCCAATTCATCATCACTTATCGTCGTGCATAAACCCTCTCTGAAAACTGGAACAAAATGATTAGTAACCTATAGTCTCAGATTCATTGCTAAATTGTCTACATATTCACTTTTTTCTTATTTCCTATAATAAAATTTAGATTTGCTTTAATATCAGAGTAACCATCATTCTTATTATCTGAAATAACAAAAAATCTAACGCATTTGTTTATAGAATGTTGCTCCTAATTTCCTCTTTGTATTCGCTATTGACCAGCTCCTTGCAATATCAGACTAGGTTTTCTATACTATTGAAGGTATAATGGTGTTTAGAGACAAATGTTGTATTAATCAATCAATAACACAAGATCAACCTTTTATCCTTGATGTCCATATTTTATAGTCCAGCTGATGACAATAATATTGAAAAAATCTCTAATTATAATCTCTTTGTTTATGATATACCTAGGGGGTTTTATTGATGTAAATGACTATAAAGTACATTCCATGAATGCCTCTGATGAAATCGACAAATTATTTAATAACCTTACACCTGATTATCTTGGATTCAAGGACTTTAGTATTAACGACGAAACAGATCCAATAAAGAACTCAAGCAATTTATCAAACTTACTTTCTTGAGGATGGGAAGTTGAAAGTATCCGAGATAAAAGTTATATCCGACTAAAGTTGGACTTTCTAGTTTTTGAAAATGGAAGTTTAACTCAGCTGATTATTATGAAAAATCCATTTGATGATCAATACTAGAAATAAAATCAATAAAGAAAAATAATTAAACCGTAGTTTTTACTTCAGTTGTCCACTCAGAGGTTATTGCTAGTTTTTCATTGTGTTTTATTACTGCTTCTTTATCCTGCACTTCTAACAAACAGACTTGACTTATTTTCCTCTTTATCGAACAAGATATTCTCATGAGTGACTCTACATTCATCATTGAGTTGGGTTTGAGCTTGCTCAACATTTCTTCAGGTGCTCATCCCATTTTATGAGATCCTAAATATTTTGGTCTGTTTTGTAACCCATGAATAATTATTTAAATAATTAAAAAAAATTAGAATCTGATTACTAGTAATAGAACATTATCTACCTCAATACAATCGTATAGTATTTTTTATACTAATATTTTTATATATAACAATTACTATGATAGAATGATCGGTATGCTAAATAAAGTTACTTTCAGTTACCGAGAAGTATACATCAAAAACTAAAAAATTTAGATTAGAAAGCAAAGTTAAGACAATCCAAACTTTGCAATGCGTTTTTGCTATCCGGTGAAAACAGAGTAATTTATAGGCGCACTATTTGTTCAGAATACCTTTGCTACGAACATACACAGACACATCTACACGCTATGACAAATTTTGAAGTCTTGAATTGATGAATTTAAGATAGAAATTGATACAAGTGGACATTTGGATTCGAATAGAATTTAGTCCTATGTTTGCAAGCAGTTAATCCTAGATATGAATAACTGTTAGATCGGTTACATTTAAGAATTATGAAAATAGCAATTACCATAGCAATTGCAAAATGTTTGATGAGGATATTGTTATCTATGAATACTTAACACAAATAAGTTAAGTCTCACATCTTTGGCCAACATCCAATTCTTCTAAGATACTTTC